>JBNKDB010000340.1:0-3095 GCA_050288045.1 Anaerolineales bacterium
ATTCGCGTAATTCGTATTATTCAACTCATACTACCTATTGTATGCTGCTAACCGTCTACTGTTCACAAGGAGAGAAAACATGAACAACCCCGGAGCAACCCAGGCCGCCCTGGATATCCTGCGCAGCGGCGAGAATTTCCAATGGTACGTGATCACTTTCCTGGCACTGATCGTGTACGTGTATGCCAACGAAGCCAGCAAGCAAAACTGGCGCGGTATCGCCGCCGGGCTGGCGCTCTACATGGTGCACTGGCTGGCCGAGATCATCAACGGCTTGATCCAGCACTTCAGCGGCCACGCCCTGTGGACCGTACCCACCGGCACCGCCTTCCTGATCCTGGTTGGAGTGGGCATCGAACTCAGCTTCATGTTCTCCATCGCCGGGCTGGTGCTCAGCAAGCCCCTCCCCGCCGACGCCAAGCTGAAGCTCTTCGGCATCAACAACCGCTGGTTGTGGATCATTGCCAATGCCGCTTTCTTCTCTGTCGTTGAAATCTTCCTGGCGAAAACCCCGACCTTTGTGTGGGTCTACACGTGGTGGGGGGCGCTGCCGGTCTTCATCACCGTCTATATCCCCTTCTTCTGGGCCGCGGCCTACGCCTACGATGCCCCGCCCAAAACCCAGAAGACCTTCATCGGCACATTGGCCGCTGTCAACGTGCTACTGCTGATAGTCTGCGCCGGAATCCTGCACTGGATTTAAAACACGAATAACACAAAACAAAACGAATGGCACGAATGTTGATCTAATTCATTCGTGCCATTCGAACAATTCATGCTATGCGTCTTTCCCCACCCCCTGCATAACTACATACTGAATACTGCCAACTATCTACCAATAATGATGCACCAGACGGCGGATTTTATCATTGTAAATCTGCTCCACCTGCTGCATGGTCTCAGCGGACAGCGGCGGTAAGTCGGCCGCCGCGGCGTTGTCCTGCACCTGGGAAGGCCGCTTGGCCCCCGGAATGGCACAGGTCACAGCGTCGAACATCAAGATCCAACGCAGGGCAAATTGTGGCATGGTTGCCCCTGGGGGTACCAACTTCTCCAATGCAGTCACCGCTTCCAGGCCGGTCTCGTAGGCCACCCCGGCGAAAGTCTCGCCGCGGTCGAAAGCTTCGCCATGCCGGTTGAACTTGCGATGGTCATCATCGGCGAATTGGGTGTTCTTGGTCATCTTGCCGGTCAGTAAACCGGAGGCCAAGGGCACGCGCGCCAGGATGCCGATCTCTTTCTTTTTAGCCTGCTCGAAGAACAACCCGGCCGGGCGCTGGCGGAAGATATTGAAAATGATCTGCACGGTCTTCACACCCGGATACTCGATCGCCTTGAGCGCCTCTTCGACCTTTTCTACACTCACGCCGTAATGCTTGATCTTTCCAGCCTTGACGAGGTCATCCATCACCTCGAAAGATTCCGGCATGTAATATACCTCGGTGGGCGGACAGTGTAACTGCACCAGGTCAAGGGCATCGGTTTCCAGGTTCTTGAGGCTGCGTTCCACAAAAGCGGTCAGGTTGGCGCGGTTATAGCCCGAAGCTATGTGCGGGTCCAACCGCCGCCCGGCCTTGGTGGCAATGATGATCTCCTCGGAGCGTTCCTGCTTCAAGCGCGCCAGCAGACGTTCGCTGCGCCCGTCGCCGTACACGTCGGCGGTATCGAAGAAATTGATCCCGGCATCCACCGCTGCGTTCAACGCCGCCATCGAATCGGCATCCTCCACCTCGCCCCACGAACCGCCAATCGCCCAGGCCCCAAAGCTGACCGCCGCTACTTCATAGCCAGTCTTGCCAAGTTTACGATATTCCATCTACAGACTCCCTTCAAGTGCGTTCATTGTTTGTATATTGTATGTCTTTTTGTCCCCTTAATCTTACCCCAACTCTCACGCAAAGATCAACATTAATGCCGTAATTGCCAGCAGTACGGTGATCACTCTTTCAAACAAGACCTTATCGATGCGCGTCGAAACCCACTTACCGACCCACACGCCCAACGGCAGGATCGGCAGCAGCCAAATCACGTCCCATAGCATCGCAAAATTGAACAGCCCGGAATAGGCATAGTAAGGCACTTTCACCCAGTTCAGCAAGGCGAAGAACAGCGCCGAAGTCGCCACAAAGACCTGCGGGGTGATGTCCTGCAAGAGCAGGAAGATCGCAATCGGGGGGCCACCAGCGTGTGCCAGGCTGGAGGTAAAGCCCGCTACCGTCCCCGCCAGCACGCCGTGCCAGGTCTTGCCCTCATATTTGGCGGCTTTGACCACCCAATGTTCCAGCAGCTTATAGATGGCGATCAGCAGCACGATCACGCCTAGCACCTTGCGCAGCACTTCCGTAGGCGCATTGCGGATGAAGTACGTCCCGATCGTTACCCCCACCACCGCCCCCGGCAGCAGCACCCACACCAGGCGGCTTTCCCATTTGCGCCAGTGCGCAGCCACGGCGAACACATCCGTGAACATCAGCATCGGCAGCACCAGCCCGACCACCTGATCGGGGGGAATGACCAGCGCCATCAACGGCGTCGCCATAGTGCCCAACGTCCCGGCCAACCCGCCTTTCGCCAATCCGATGATGAAAGCCGCAATACCGGTGATGATGTAGAAGATGGGCGGATGCTCGAACATACGTTGACCTCGGTGGGGATGGATTTGCAAACCTGGTTATTATACCCCTGCCTACCAATAAGCCCAGCAATGCCGGATAAATAAGCAGAAACTCATTTTGAACGGCGTCATTTTTCTGTATAATTGAAAGTGGTGGAGGAAAACAAAATGCATCCCCATACAAAATTTATTGCCCGCCAAATTTATAAAATCGTCATTTTCATATTTATATTGATACCAATTGTTTTCTTAGTTGGCTGTGTAGAGAACACCGAGCCGCCCCCATCCCCAAATAAATCGCCTAGGCCTTTCGTTCTTCCAATCCCGACGCTTACATTCACACCAACACTAACGATTACACCTTCTCCCACCCTGCCACCAGCTGAAGCTACGCAAAAAGCCAGATTTGAATATTTTGAACAAACAAATGACCATATAAAATTCACTGCCTGGCCTGCAACGCGTGAAGCCAGAGGAGTGC
>JBNKDB010000341.1:0-7904 GCA_050288045.1 Anaerolineales bacterium
CGGCATGAAGTTCGCCCTGTTCTTCATGGGCGAATACGTCAAGATGATCGCCGTCAGCGCCATTTTCGCCACCCTGTTCCTGGGCGGCTTCCGTGGCCCGGGCATCGACCAGTGGCCGTTGTTAGGGCCGATCTATTTGCTGGTCAAGGTGCTTGGCAGCCTTTGGCTGATGGTCTGGCTGCGGGCAACCCTGCCGCGTTTCCGCTACGACCGCGTGATGGCTTTCGGCTGGAAGATCATGCTGCCGCTCTCGCTGTTCAACCTGTTCTTCACCGCCGTGGTGAAAGTGCTGCGCGATATGGGTGGCGTTGGCGAAGCCCTCAATTTAATTATTGGTAGTTTTATGTAGGTAGATGCCCAAAAGAACTTGTAAAAGCAAATTACTTACAAGGGCATTTGCCAAGGAGCTTGAAAGATGAGCCTGATTACAGATACAATTCGCGGACTTTGGGCTACAGTCGTTGGTTTAGCTACCACGACGCGTGAATTTTGGGATAAACCGGTAACCATTCAATATCCCGAGATCAAGCGCCCGGTCAGCGAGCGTTTCAAGGGCCGCCACGAACTGCACCGCTATGATAACGGCCTGGAGAAGTGCATCGGCTGTGCGTTGTGCGCCGCGGCCTGCCCGGCCGACGCCATTTTCGTTGAGGCGTCCGAAAACACCGACGAAGAACGTTATTCCCCCGGTGAGCGCTACGCCAGCACCTACGAGATCAACATGTTGCGCTGCATTTACTGCGGCTACTGCGAAGATGCCTGCCCGACCGAAGCGATCGTGCTGGGCGACAACTACGAGTTGTCCTTTACCGACCGCCGTGATTCGATCTACACGCGCGAGATGCTGCTGGTGCCGGTGCCCGAGGGTGCTGAAGCCACGCCTCGCAAAGTGGAACCCGGCGTGTACACCCGTTCGATCCCGGTTATGGAAGATCCCAAGTAAAGTAGGTTCAAGCAATGACACCTGACCTGATCCTGTTCCTGGTTTTAGCCACTGTGGCCGTCGCCAGTGCCTTAGGGCTGATCTTCAGCCGCAACTCGGTCTATTCGGCCCTGTTCCTGATCCTGAACTTCAACGTGCTGGCGGTCTTTTACCTGCTGCTCAGCGCGCCTTTCATTGCAGTTGCCCAGATCACGGTGTATGCCGGGGCGATCATGGTATTGTTCCTGTTCGTGATCATGTTGTTGGGTGCCGAACGCAACGTCGGCCGCTCGACGCTGGCCTGGCAGCAGCCGCTGGCGATTGTGCTGGCGCTCGTGCTGTTGGCTGAGGCCGGTTACATTTTGTTTGTACGCAGCGACTTGATCCAGAACGTGGCTACCGCGGCGACCGATTTTGGCAGTCCTAAGGCGATTGGCAGCTTGCTGTTCAGCGGTTATTTGCTGCCTTTCGAGATTACCTCGATCTTGCTGTTGGCTGCCATGGTTGGTGCGATTGTACTGACCGTCAGAGCGAAGCAGCCGGAAGAACAACCGGAAGAAAACGAGCAATAAATTTACGCCGCCGTGGAAGCACGGTGTAGTGTGGAGGAGTGATCCGCATGGTGCCGGTTTATTATTACATCGCATTATCAGCAATCTTGTTCACCATTGGCGTGGTGGGAGTGCTCACGCGCCGTAATGCCATCATTGTCTTTATGTCCATCGAGTTGATGTTGAACGCCGCCGATCTGGTGTTCGTGGCCTTTGCTCGCTTGTATGAGAACCTGAACGGGCAAATTTTCGTATTCTTCGTGATGACCGTGGCTGCGGCCGAGGTGGCCGTTGGCCTGGCGCTGATTGTGGCGATCTTCCGCCAACGCCATAATATCGATATCGACGAGATCAACAGCCTGAAAGGTTGAGCGCCTGGAGAACGATATGTTTGACATATTACCGTTACTAAGTGAAGCACCTTCGAGTGGGTTTGTCAGCCTGGCACCCTGGTTGGTGTTCTTCCCCATCATCGGCCTGCTGCTGAATATTATTATCGGCAAGCGCGTTGGCGAGAAGGGCATTGGCCTGATCGCCAGCACAGCCGCCGGGGCGACTTTCGTGGTTTCGGTGCTGTTGGCGATCACTGCCCGCGGCCTGCACGAAGGCGCGGCGGTCTACACGCTGCTCGATTGGATCAATATCGGCAGCTTCGACGTTTCCTGGTCTTTCCGGGTCGACACGCTTTCGACTACGATGATGCTGGTCGTTTCCGGGGTAGGTACGCTGATCCACCTTTACGCCGTGGGCTATATGCATTACGACGTGCAGTATAAAGAGACCACCCCCGAAGAACAACTGCGCAACTACCGGCGCTTCTTCGTTTACCTGAACCTGTTCATCGCCGCCATGATGATCCTGGTGAGCGGTAACAGTTACTTGATGTTGTTCGTCGGTTGGGAAGGGGTGGGGCTGTGCTCCTACCTGTTGATCGGTTTCTGGTTCACCAAGAACCCTGACGGCACAACCGGTGTGCAGAACTCGCTGGCCGGGAAGAAGGCTTTCGTTGCTAACCGCGTTGGTGACTTTGGCTTCCTGATCGCCATGTTCCTGACCTTCTGGGCCTTTGGATCGCTGCAATTCGACCAGGTCTTTGCCCACGCCGAGGGCGTTTCGCAGGGTGTGATCGTGGCGATTGCATTGTTCATGCTGTTGGGTGTGACCGGTAAATCGGCGCAGATCCCATTGTTCGTGTGGTTGCCGGACGCCATGGCTGGTCCGACCCCGGTTTCGGCCCTGATCCACGCGGCCACAATGGTTACCGCCGGTGTGTATCTGGTGGCGCGTTCCGCCCCGCTGTTCTCGGCCGCCCCCACTGCTCAAACCGCAGTCATGTACGTTGGCGCTGCCACGGCCTTGTTCGCAGCGACAATTGCGGTTGGCCAGTTCGACATCAAGAAAGTGCTGGCCTATTCGACCATCAGCCAATTGGGCTTCATGGTCGCTGCCGTCGGTATGGGCGCTTATGTGGCCGGGGCTTTCCACCTGGTCACGCACGCCTTCTTCAAGGCGCTGCTCTTCCTTAGTTCCGGTTCGGTGATCATCGCTCTGGAACGTGCCCATCATCCCCTGCCCGAAGACAGCGAAGGCCATGCCGATACGCATGAATCCGGTCACGACGACCACGGGGAAGCAGAACATCATGGCGAGCACTTCGATCCGCAAGATATGCGCAATATGGGCGGCCTGCGCAAGCAGATCCCCGTTACCTTCTGGGTCTATCTGATCGGCGCACTGGCGCTATCCGGAATCCCGCCGCTGGCCGGGTTCTTCTCCAAGGACGAAATCCTGGCCGATGCCCTGCACGAAGCGCAGGGTGTGTACTGGCTGCTGACTGCGGCTGCCTTCCTGACCGCTTTCTACATGGGACGCCAGATCTGGTTGGTGTTCTTCGGTGAGGCCCGCACACATGCTGCTGCGGAAGCCAAAGAAAGCCCGCTGATGATGACCGGCCCGCTGATGGTGCTGGCGCTGCTTTCTGTGTTGGGTGGCTTCATCAACTTCCCCGGCATTCATACATTTACGAACTGGCTGGAGGGTACACTCGGCCATGAGTTTGCCCACGCCACCGAGTTCAACCCCACTGTGGCAATTGTGTCCACGCTGTTGGCGTTGAGTGCCATTGGCATTTCCTGGCTGCTGTACGGCCGCAAGCCGCTGCAAACCGGACAAAAAGACCCGCTGCAAAAAGGGCTGGGCTTCCTGTTCACCGGCATGAACCACAAATGGTACGTGGATGAGATTTACGAGGCCGTGTTCATTGGGCCGTACAAGTGGCTGGCGAACTTCCTGGCGCACACTGTCGACTGGCGCTTCTGGCACGATTGGGTCCACGACAGTGTGATCGCGCGTGGCTTCCGCGGCCTGGTACGCTTCCTGGCGAACCCGATTGACATGGGCCTGATCGACGGCATTTCCCGCAGCCTGGCGAATACCATCCAGAGCCTGGGCAACGGCCTGAGCTTCTTGCAGAGCGGGTACGTCCGCAATTACGCTTTATCGTTGTTCCTGGGTGTGGTCGTGATCCTGGGCTATTTGATCTTCTTCACCTAGAGGAAAAATTTCGCACGTTGAAATTGCTCCGCAATTTTGAAAATGCTCCGCAATTTTTAAGAGAAAGCGCACAGCGTTTTCTCCCGTTGTAAGGAATGATTATGGAAAATATCGCATTGCTCCTGGTAACTTTCTTCCCCCTGGTGGGTGTGTTGGTCTTGCTTTTCGTCAAGAACGAGAACAAGGACGCAGCCCGTTGGGTGGCTTTGCTCACCGCGTTGGTCACCTTCGGTATTTCGTTATGGGTGCTGACTTTGTTCGATGCCAGCAACCCCGATTTGCAGCTTGAGGTCAACGTGCCCTGGATCACGGTGGCGGGTTGGAACATCCGCTTTGCAATGGGCATCGACGGCTTGAGTATCTTACTGGTGCTGTTGACCACCTTCCTGACCCCAATCTCGATCCTGTCCACCTGGAGCGCGGTCGAAGACCGGGTGCGCGATTTCATGCTCTTCTTCCTGCTGCTGGAAACCGGCATGACCGGCGTGTTCCTGGCGCAAGACCTGTTCCTGTTCTACGTGTTCTGGGAATTCACACTGGTGCCGATGTATTTCCTGATCGGTATCTGGGGTGGAGCGCAGCGCATGTACGCCGCCGTCAAGTTCTTCCTCTACACGATGGCTGGTTCGATCTTGATGCTGCTGGCGATCCTGTGGTTGGGCATCAACCAGGGCACCTTCTACCTGCCCGACCTGATCGCCATGGGCGGTATCCCGAAAGACATCCAGACCTGGCTGTTCTTCGCCTTCGCGGCCGCGTTTGCGATCAAGGTGCCGATGTGGCCGCTGCACTCCTGGCTGCCCGACGCCCACGTGCAGGCTCCCACCGCCGGTTCTGTGATCCTGGCGGGTGTCTTGCTGAAGATGGGTACATACGGCTTCCTGCGCTTCAACATCCCGCTCTTCCCGCTTGCGGCCGTCGAGTGGGCCTG
This sequence comes from Anaerolineales bacterium, assembly GCA_050288045.1. Classification (GTDB taxonomy): domain Bacteria; phylum Chloroflexota; class Anaerolineae; order Anaerolineales; family UBA11579; genus JAFGRA01. The sequence continues at coordinate 4,958 of JBNKDB010000341.1, forward strand.
GCTGATCGCCTTATTAGCGGTAATTGGTATCCTCTATGGCGCGGCGGTTTCCTACCCGCAAAGTGATGTCAAGAAGCTGGTGGCCTATTCTTCTGTCAGCCACCTCGGTTTCGTGATGCTCGGCCTGTTCGCCCTCAATTCACAGGGCATTCAGGGTGGCATCTTGCAGATGATCAACCACGGTATCAGCACGGGCGCATTGTTCTTGCTGGTCGGCATGATCTACGAACGCCGCCACACACGCGAGATGGACGAGTTTGGCGGGCTGTGGAAGGTGATGCCGGTCTACGCCGTGCTCACCCTGATCGTCACCCTGTCCTCGATGGGCTTGCCCGGCCTGAACGGTTTCGTCGGTGAGTTCACTATTCTGCTCGGTGCCTGGGGTGCTGGAGAAAATGGCGCGTTGCACTCGGTACTGTACGCCGGGTTTGCGGCCGCCGGTGTGATCCTGGCCGCTGTGTATATGCTCTACATGTTCCAGAAATTATTCCTCGGGCCGGTCACCAAAGAGGAGAACAAGTCTCTCAAGGATTTGAACTGGCGCGAGATTGCTACTTTGGTTCCATTGCTGGTATTGATCTTCTGGATCGGCCTGTACCCCAAGCCGTTCTTCGACCTGATCGCCCCGGCGGTGGAGAAACTGCTCGAAGTGCTCCCGGCTGCCACTGCGGCCCTGCACTGATCCGTAAGTTGAGTTGTAGACATGCAAATTTTTAACCCGAACGATATTCTCTACACCCTCCCGATCGTGTTCCTGCTGGCCTGGGCGGCGGTGCTCTTGCTGGTGGACGTGTTCACGCCCCGCAAAGGCAAGGGCTTCATGTTCTGGGCGGCGGTGATCGGCCTGGGTGTTGCCCTGGTGCTGACTATCCAGCAGGCCGGCATGGAATCGCAGGCCTTCAACGGTATGTTGATGATCGACGGCTTCTCCGTGTTCCTCAACGTGCTCACGCTCAGCGCCGGTATCCTGGGCGTCTTCCTGTCCCACGATTACCTGCATCGCATGGGTCTGGCGCGCGGCGAATATTACATCTTGATGATGTTCTCCCTGGCCGGGATGCTCTTGATGAGCATGGCCGCCGACCTGATCGTGGTCTTCCTGGCGCTGGAATTGCTCTCGATCCCGCTGTATGTGCTTTCGGCTTTCGCCCGCCCCGATCCGCGCTCCGAGGAAGCCGGTTTGAAATACTTCCTGCTGGGCGCGTTCGCCAGCGGTTTCCTGGTCTATGGCATTTCGCTGGTATATGGCGCTACTGAAACCACCAGTCTGGCCGGGATCGTGACCGCGGTCGCGGCCGGGGAACTGATCTCGCCGGTCTTGCTGCTGGTCGGTGCCGCCCTGATCCTGATCGGTCTGGGATTCAAGATCGCCGCTGTGCCTTTCCACATGTGGACGCCGGACGTGTACCAGGGTGCCCCCACCCCGGTGACGGCTTTTATGTCGGCCGGAGCCAAGGTGGCCGGGTTTGCCGCCCTGCTGCGCGTGTTCGTGGTTGCTTTCCCCAGTCTGAACGAGGATCTGGTGCCGGTATTGTGGGGTGTGGCTGCCGCCACGCTGATAACCGGGAATGTGGCCGCTCTGGCGCAGAAGAACATCAAGCGCCTGTTCGCTTATTCGAGCATCGCCCACGCCGGGTACATCCTGATGGCTTTCGTGCCCTACGGCAATGATGCCGTGCGCCTGGACACCGTCGCCGCCGCCTTGTTCTATCTGCTGGCCTATACGGTCACCAATTTCGGGGCCTGGGCCGTGGTCATTATGCTGGAGCAAAAAGAAGGCAAGGGCCTGCAACTGGCCGATTACGCCGGACTGGGCAAGAAATACCCGCTGCTGGGGGCAGCGATGACGATCTTCATGCTGTCCTTTACCGGTGTACCGCCCACGTTGGGTTTCGCCGGGAAGTTCTTCGTCTTCCGGGCCGTGCTCGAAGGCGGTTACGTGATCCTGGCGATCGTGGGGGCGCTCACCGCCTTGGTTTCGGCATTTTATTACCTGCGCCTGGTCGTAATTATGTTCATGGAAGATGGCGAGCCGGTCGTAACGCGCGGCACCTGGGTGTCGTTGACCACCGGTGTGACTGCCCTGGCAACCGTGGCGCTGTTCATCTTTTCCGAGCCGCTGTTCAAATGGGCGGCGGACGCCGTATTGCGATTATTTTAGTAAGCAAGTATGAATATAAATGGAGATGCCCTGTTCGCGGGGCATTTTTCCTTTAAGGGGAAGAGCCGGGGATGTGGGCTTTGTCATCACCAGTGCTGGTGGAGTGCAGCAACATCCGGTTCATATGATTATTATGCGTTTTTCGGATATCAGTCAGATGTCTTTTTGTCTGGGGGAGCAACGAGGGATGTCCCATCTGGCAATCCACCCCAGCTCTTTCCGCTCCAATGCCAAATCTCATCAATGCGAAGTTCTTGTACTGGCCCATATTCGGGCTGTTCAATCAGTTTGTTACGAAGATAGAGCACGTTTGTCGTACGGACCCGTCCGGTGATGATTCCCTCGTCAATTCTCGCTGTATCGACAACAAGGACATCCCTTTGAACATCGCAAGCAATAAACTGCGACACTTTCTTGCCCTTTTGATATTTCTTGCGATGAAGCCGTTTTTGGAGTGTTCTAAACATTTTGATTTTTTTGCCTAACTAGTGATTCGGTGGTCTTAGGCACACTAGAATTTAGGGGTTACTAACGGTCTAGTTTAGGTTGCCTAAGATTAAAGAGAGGCTAAATACTGAGAAAAGTATAGCATTAAATAGGGGGGAATACCACAGCTAATCGTGGTCGATAAAATTTAGTGCTGCAAACCCATATAGGTGGCAACGCTTCACTAAAAAGCACCAAATGTGACGAATAGAAAGCGAGCTTCAACGTCAACCACGGTGTAGTATTGTACAGCTAAGATTTCTTCCGCACCACCAGATGCACGCCTTTGACTTCAACGAC
>JBNKDB010000342.1:0-4406 GCA_050288045.1 Anaerolineales bacterium
TTTCGCGAAAATCTCGCTTAGGGAGTTGCGGCCAGATGGGAATGTCGGCAGCTTCGACGATCTGCTTGTAGAGATTATCCGGTGCAGCGTGGGGAAAACTGCCCACCAGTGTGGTCCAGAAATAGGGTTGAAAGTCTTTCACGATAGCTTATCCTCCGTAGTGCCATTTTGTATTGTGTGTATTATAAACAAAAATACGTACGTAAATGTGCAGGATATCCAATCTGCGAAGTATTGCCTGATTATGTGCATATGTGCACAAGCAGAATATATGGATTGTATTGGCACTAATGGCATAGGGGCTCCCTTATATGGGGGATATTCTGGCTTACAAGAGAATTTTCTCTTGTTCGATTCATGACATATGTCACTTTCGACAGATGTCACCTGTCCCTGATAGTTTGTTTTAGGGAAGATTATCATAATATCGGCAGCAGGTTATTCAAGTATATTTTTCATATTAATAAAGCTAACAAAATAGATGCGCAATTCATTTACCCAAGCTATTCAGTTCATGCTAACAGGAAAAAGTGCCTAAACGGGCAGTTTTGTGCTGTTAGTTTTTGCGTTTGGGACTATTCATAAGGAGGTTCAAATTGGCTGTACAAACGGTAACCGATGACGTTGCCCAAAAGTCGCGTGCTCCTGATGGTAAGAGTTTCCTTGAGCAGGTGGTTGAGGCAACACCAGGAGAATCGCGCCTTGAAATGTGCATCCAGTGCGGCACATGTGGTGGATCATGCCCTTCTGGAGCAGACATGGAGCATACGCCTCGGCAGATATTCGCCATGATCGATGCGGGGATGAAGAAGGAAGTGCTCACCAGCAACACCTTCTGGTATTGCGTCGCTTGTTATTATTGTATGACGCGCTGCCCGCAAGAGGTACATATTACCGATCTTATGTACACGCTCAAGCGAATGGCAATCAACGAGGGATATTATAAAGAATCGTCTGCATCTTCGGCCCGTGATTTTTCTGGAATGTTCATAGATTTCGTGAAAAATAACGGGCGGAGTTTTGAATTGGGGCTGGGGACACGATTCTATTTGAAACACCATCCCTTGGATATGCCAAAAATGGCCACCGGATTTGGTCTTGGTATGCTGCGTAGAGGGCGGATGGATATTTTGCCGACCAAGATCAAGGGCATCGACCAACTCAAAGCCATCCTCGCTAAAGCCGAAGAGATTGGAGGCTAGGGATGAAATATACATATTACCCTGGATGCTCGATGGAACGAAGCGCGGCTTCCTATCATAAGTCTTTGATGGCGGTTGCCCCAATGCTGGGGTTAGAATTCGCCGAAGTGGATGATTGGAACTGCTGTGGTGCTACGGAGTACATGTCAATCAATAAGATGGGGGCTAGTGCATTGATTGCCCGAAATCTTGCACTTGCTGCTCAACAAAAAGATAACGGCACGTTAGTGGCTCCTTGCAGCGCTTGCTTCCTCAATCTCAGTAAAACCGATCATTATATGGCCGAATCGAAAGAATTGACCGGTCAGGTAAATGAGGCGCTTGCCGCTGGTGGGCTTTCGTATAAGCCGGGTAGTGTGAAGACGCGCCATCTGCTGCCGATTGTTACCCAGGATGTGGGCTTTGAGGCGATTGCAGAACAAGTTTCCAAGCCGTTATACAACCTGCGGGTTGCTCCTTATTATGGCTGCTTGATCGTGCGTCCGGATTATCCTGGCGATTTCGATAGTCCAGAATATCCGACCGACCTGGATGAATTGATGACCACGCTGGGCGCAGAAGTTGTCGACTTCCCGCTAAAGACGCAGTGCTGTGGCGGTCACATGACCCAGATCAGCGAGACAACAGCTCTGGAGTTGATCCGGCGGCTGCTCAAGAACGCCAGTGACTACGAGGCAGATGTGATCGTTACACTTTGCCCGATGTGCCAATTGAACCTGGACGCCTTCCAAGATGGCGTCAACCGCCACTTCGGGACCGATTACAACATCCCGATCTTGTATTTCACGCAATTGATGGGCTTGGCATTCGGTGTCGATCAAAGTGAGTTGGGCTTTGGCTCTGAATTCATCGATGCTCGACCGGCATTGGAGAAGATCACTGCAGAACCTCCTGCGAAACAAAAACACGCCAAGCGCGCTAAAGAAGCGCTCCCAATGCCGGGGGAGGGATAAACCATGACTGAGAAAATTGGTGTTTACGTATGTCACTGTGGCAGCAATATTGCTGGCGTGGTTGATGTCGAAGAAGTATCCAAGTGGGCGGGCGAGGAATTGGCTGATAGGGGAGTGGTCGTTTCCCGGGATTATAAGTTCATGTGCTCCAGCCTGGGGCAGGAATTGATCCAAAAGGATATCGAAGACCTGGGCTTAACCCGTGTAGTGGTGGCGGCTTGTTCGCCGCACCTGCATGAAGAAACCTTCCGCACCGCTTGCGAAAATGGCGGTTTAAACCGTTACCTGTGTGAACTGGTGTCTATCCGCGAGCAAGTATCCTGGGTGACCACCGACAAAGAAGCTGCCACCGAAAAATCTAAATCGATAATTTCCGGTGGTGTGGAGCGCGTGGCTTTGCACGAGCCGTTAGAAGCGCTACATGTACCCGTCAACTCTACAACAATGGTCGTGGGGGGTGGAATAGCAGGTATTCAGGCTGCTTTGGAGATTGCCGATAGTGGTTTCCCGGTAGTGTTGGTAGAGCGAGAGCCTTCGATTGGTGGCCATATGGCCCAGTTCGATAAAACTTTCCCAACGATGGACTGTTCAGCCTGTATTTTGACGCCAAAGATGGCTTCCGTGGGTACGCACCCGAACATTGAGTTGTACACCTGGAGCGAAGTTGAACAGGTTGACGGCTATGTAGGTAACTTCACGGCAACCATTCGCAAGAAAGCCCGCTATGTAGATACCGATGCCTGCACGGGCTGTGGAATTTGTGAAGAAAAATGCCCGAAGAAGGTAATTGACGATGTGTTTGAGGCCGGTCTAGGCTATCGGAAAGCTGTCTACACGCCGTTCCCTCAAGCTGTACCAAAATACCCGGTGATCGATACTGAGAACTGCACCTATTTCCAGACTGGAAAGTGCAAGGCCTGCCAGATCTTCTGTCCAACCGAAGCGATCAATTTCGAGCAAGAAGATGAGATCATCACAGTGGACGTTGGCAACATCATTCTGGCGACCGGCTTCGACCTGTTCAATGCAAAACGCATTCCGCAGTATGGCTATGGCCGTTTGGCAAATGTGTTCACCAGCCTGGAATTCGAGCGTATGTGCAATGCGGCCGGCCCGACCAATGGGCAGGTGTTCATGCGTGATGGGGTTACCAAACCAGAATCGGTGGCCATCATCCACTGTGTAGGCAGCCGAGATCGGAATTACAACAACTACTGCTCAGTAATCTGTTGTATGTCCAGCCTGAAGTTTGCCCACCTGGTGAAAGAGCGCACTGGCGCGGAAGTATATAACTTCTACATCGATATGCGCACGGCATTCAAGGATTATGATGAGTTCTACCAGAAGATCCTTGAGGAGGGAGTGCATTTTGTTCGCGGTAAGGTGGCTGAAGTCACTGACGCGGCCAGGATGCCAGGCGAAGAGGGTAAACTCATCATACAGGCTGAAGATACGCTAATTGGTAAGCAGCGCCGCATTCCTGTGGATATGGTTTTGTTGGCGGCAGGCTTGGAACCGCGCCATGACTCGGCGGAGGTTGCTCACAAGTTTGGAATTTCGTGCAGCCATCAAGGCTGGTTCATCGAGAAGCACCCCAAGCTTGACCCGGTGGCAACAATGACTGAAGGTATCTTCATCGCTGGTGTTGCGCAAGGGCCAAAGGACATTCCGGCTAGCGTGGCACAAGGCGCTGCTGCTGCCGCCCGGGTTTTGGGACGCATTCAACAAGGCGAGATTGCTCTTGAACCGGTACGGGCCAGTGTGATCGAAGAGCTGTGTTCTGGCTGCCGGATTTGCAATACCATGTGCCCGTTCAATGCGATTATCTTCCACGAAGATCGCAAAGTGTCCGAGATCAATCCGGCATTATGCCAAGGGTGTGGCACCTGTGTGGCTGCCTGCCCGTCGGCTGCCTGCCCGTCGGCTGCGATCACCGGAACCCAGTTCAGTAACGAGCAGGTGCTGGCGCAGCTCGAAGGTCTGTTAATGCTCAATACAAATGGACACAAAGCTGCGGCAGTAACGCCTGAAGTTGAACCGGTGTAAAGGGAGACTGACTATGAGTGAACAATTTGAGCCATTGGTAATTGGCTTTACCTGTAACTGGTGCAGCTATCGGGCTGCCGATCTGGCGGGGATTTCTCGTGAGAAGTACCCGCCCAATATCCGTCTGATCCGCCTGATGTGTTCGGGCCGTTTGCAACCTGAGTTCGTGCTCAAGGCTTTTGAAGGTGGCGCAGACGCAGTATTG
>JBNKDB010000343.1:0-3651 GCA_050288045.1 Anaerolineales bacterium
GCGGGTTTCCTGAGCGATTAATTCGTGTTCCACTTTATGAACGTGCGCATATAAGTTGGCAACCCATTGCTTGCCTTCTTGCGTGACGTTCAGGTACTGGAGGGCGCGACCAATAAAAGGATAAACCACATTCCAGTAAAATTTTGTGTAAGCCCGCCGCATATGGCCGGGACTTCGGTACCCGATTTGGGCATTGACCCCATTTTCTTCAAATTCGTAGTACAGCGCGGGGATTTTGCGCAGGTAATCCGGGTCGCCCAACTGGCCGATAAAATCGGCCGCTCGCAGCAACCCGGGATAATCTTCTGTGGCCTGGTAGTCAGGATCTTGGGGAACGGGAAAGCGCGTGCGCTCGATCAAGGCAGCAATGCGCTGCGGATCAACGACATCGACCAGGGTCTGCGTGCCAAAACGTTCGAACACAAATAATTTGCTGCGATCTACGTGATAAGGCGTTAGCACCGAGTCGGTGTATTCATCGGGGATGCTGATCAGCTCATCGTCAAGGCCAGTGGCGTATTGGCCTTCGCGATCAGCCCGGCAAACACCCCGAACGTAGCCAATATCGTGGCAAAGTAACGCAATGGTGAAGTGCAGCCAGTCGCTGGGGGTGACTCCACCCTCAGAAAGATGTTTCCCCTTGAGAATTGCCTGGCCGACGAGAGACACCAGGATGGTATGCTCGACATCGTGGTAGAGATTATCAGAATTGGCGATATTCTCGAGGGCCAGACGGCCTGTCCATTCAAGGATGTTGGCAAACTGCGGTTCCATCAGGCTGTAGGTTTGCCGGTAAGCCTCGTGCAGTTGAACTACGAAACTATCGATAATCATCTGACGAATGTTGAGCATCAAAACCCCCTATTCCTTGGGAACGCCAACTTCTATTTTGTCCGCAACCAGACGAACTGGATAGGCAGGAATATCTTCCACGGCGGGCAAGGTCAAAACTTTCCCGGTGCGCACATCGAAGCGCGCCCCATGCCGCGGGCAAATAATTTCGTAACCCTCGAGGTCACCATCCCCCAAGGGACCATCATCATGCGAACACAAGTCTTCAATGGCATAATATTGCCCGGCGATGTTGAACACTACCAAATAGTATTCGCCAATTTCAACAAACAAACGTTCTCCATTGGGAAACTCGTCGGCTGCGGCGACTTCGTAAAAATCACATTCGGAGGGTGCGAGGGTGTTATAGTTCATGCGAGGTGTCAGACATCAGTAACGGGAAGGCAAAAAAGACTTATTCCACCAACTCATCGGAGGCTTCGCCCAGACCGTAAGCGCCCGCTTTGAGCACTTTCAACGAAAGCAGGGCGCACTTCAAGCGCACGGGACCCAATTCAATCCCCAAGAGATCCAACAGATCCTCTTTTTTGAGGGCCTTGACTTCTGTCAAAGATTTGCCCACAACCGATTCCATCAAAAGATCGGCCGAAGCCTGTGAAATGGCGCAGCCTTGGCCGCTAAAGGCCGCTTCGGTGACAATTTCATGATCATCCAGACGCAAATCCACGCGGATGTGGTCGCCGCACAAAGGATTATCATCCTCGAAGGAAATATCGTGCGGCTCAAGTTCCCCGCGAAACTGCGGGCTTTTATAACGTTCAATAATGAGTTCTCTGTATAGATCGTCCATAATCGGGTAACGGGTTATTAGGAAAACATCTCTTTCACTTTGTAAATCCCCTCCACCAGCTTATCGACTTCTGCAAATGTGCTGTAAATATAAAAACTGGCCCGCGCCGTAGAAGTAATGGCAAATTTATCGTGCAGCGGCTGCGCGCAATGGTGACCGGCCCGGACCGCAATCCCGTGCATATCCAAAACCTGGGAAATATCATGGGCGTGCAAATCATCCAATAAAAAGGATACCACGCCGCCTTTGGCTTCCGCTTCTGGCCCGAACACGCGCACACCAGGGATTTCCGCTAAACGTTCCAGGGCATAGGCAACCAATTGCCGCTCATGGGCTTCCACCGCGGCCATGCCAAACTGGTTGAGATAATCGACCGCGGCCCCAAATCCCACGGCCTCTGCAATTGCGGGAGTCCCGGCCTCAAACTTGTGAGGGATACTGTTGGCCTGAAAGCTGCGCAATTCCACACGCTTGATCATATCACCGCCGCCCAAAAAAGGCGGCATGGCTTCCAGGATGGCCTTCTTCCCGTATAGAGCACCGATACCGGTCGGCCCCAGCATCTTGTGCGCCGAAAACGCCAGAAAGTCCACATCCAAATCTTGCACATCTACCGGTAAATGCGGCACCGATTGGGCCCCATCGACCAGGGTCACCGCGCCTGCCTCGTGTGCCAGGGCAATGATCTCTTTGGCGGGCGTAATCGTCCCCAAAACATTCGACATCTGCGTAAAGGCCACCAGCCTGGGGTTCAGTTTCAGCAATTCCTGGTAAGCTGATAAATCCAGCCGGCCGCTATCCGTCACCGGGATGAATTCCAGGCGCAGGTTCTTTTCCTGCGCCAGCATCTGCCAGGGAATCAAATTGGAGTGATGTTCCATCTCGGTCAAGACGATCACATCCCCAGCTTTTAGATTGGCACGGCCCCAACTGTAAGCAACCAGGTTGATCGACTCTGTGGTATTGCGCGTATAGATCACCTGCCGGGCCGCGGGAGCGTGGATAAATTTCGCGATTTTCTCGCGGGCACCTTCATAAGCGGCGGTGGCTTCTTCGGCCAGTACATGAATGCCGCGGTGGATATTGGCATTGGATTGGAATATGAGATCGTCCATGGCCGCGACCACCTGGCGCGGCCGCTGACTGGTCGCGGTTGAATCAAGATAAACGAGAGGCACACCTGGGTGTACCTCCCGGGCTAAAATGGGAAAATCTTCCCGAATTTTCGCCGCATCCAAACTTCCAACCAACGCCGTTGGTTGACCCGGTAAATGCAATGTATTCATGCTACCGCTTAATTTTTCTTCTTTTTACGCCGTCGCCGCCGCATATTCGCTGATTCTTTCGGGCACCACAAAACATGATCAGGCACCATCCAGCCATCGGTCAGATACACATTTTCATGGAACTGCACCGCCACCATTTTGGGATCCACCTGGACAATCACACCTTCCAGCCAACCACGAACGCGCTCTTCATCTTCATTATCGTGATCACAATAAACTTCGACCAAATCGCCGACCTCATAGTCGCGGATATCTTCCGGTGGGGTTGAAAAAGGAAGACTTGCCAATTTTGCCTCCTAAAGTTCTATCGAAACGACATTCGGAATTTCGAGATTACAAAGCTATCCCATCTTGGCTTCGATGGCCTGCTGGAAGCGCCCCCGCACACCTTCAAAAGGAATACGCTGCATGATGGGATCGAAAAAGCCCTCTACCACTAGCCGTTCGGCTTCATCCATCGGGATACCCCGGCTGCGTAAGTAGAAGACCAACTCAGGGTCAATTTTACCAACAGTTGCGCCATGCGTGCAACGCACATCATCCGCCAAAATTTCTAATCCGGGGATCGAATCGGCGCGCGTGTGTTCGCTCAGTACCAAATTGCGGTTGGCCTGATAGCCATCCGTCTGCTGCGCGCCGGGCGCGACATAAATCATCCCTTGCCATACCGAGCGACTGCGGCCTTTGAGAGCGCCTTTGAACAGCAAATCACTGGTGGTATGC
>JBNKDB010000344.1:0-3937 GCA_050288045.1 Anaerolineales bacterium
GTCCGCGCCGGGAAAACGGCAGCTCATACCGATTACAGCAACCGGTTCGTCCAGGGTGACTTTAGCCGTTTCCGCTTTGGCGGCAGGAACATCTTCACCTACCAGATGCGCGGCCAGGATCTCAATGTTCGGGTAATCCCAGGCCATGGTGGGCGGCACCGGACGTCCCAGGTAGGTTTCCAATTCTCCGGCCAGGCTGACCGCCTGCACCGAATCCAGGCCATATTCGACGAAGGGCACGCGCACGTCGATCCGAGCGGGATCAAGCTTGAGTTCGGTGGCGATCTGCGCTACCAGCCAGGCTTCGATCTCCAAGACTTGTGGGGATTTGCGCGTGCCGATCACAGGGACGTCTGGGAGCGCTTGCAAGGTCGCCGTATCGGTCGGTTTGATAGTTTCAGTAGTTGCTTCCCAAATGGCATTCACGGTCAGTTCACCAGCCAGGTACTCACGTTTGACGGCGTGACGCTGAATTTTGCCGCTGGAGGTCTTGGCAATGCTCATCGGGCGCACCAGCACCAGGGCGTGCAGTTGGATTTCGTGGTGCTTGGCAATCGCCAGGCGCACGGCCTCGGCAACTTCTTCGATATCGGCGTTGCGGTGCGAACGCAGCACTTCGTGGACGACGACCAATTTCTCATCGTCGTCGACCTCAATGGAAAAAGCCGCGCCGCCATCTGGAGACAGCGCCTCGTGGGCCAACTCGACGGTGTGTTCGATGTCCTGGGGGTAATGGTTGCGGCCGCGGATGATGATCAGATCTTTCAGTCGCCCGGCAATATAGAGTTCATCTTCCAGCATAAAACCGAGGTCGCCGGTACGCAGATAGGTTTTGTGGGGATCATCTGGGAGCGTAGCCCCAAAGGTGGCACCGCTTTCTTCCGGACGATTCCAATAGCCCTGGGCAACGTTCCCGCCATGCACCCAAATCTCACCGATGGCACCTTCGGGTAGGCGGATGCCTTTCTCCTGGTCGACGATGGCGATTTCTTCGTCGATCATGTGCCGGCCGGAGCCAACCATGACCTGCGAATCGGCGTTCAGTTCAGCAACGACCACGGCCTTGTTTTGCTCGAAGGCGCGCTTATCGATGATGCAGGATTTGGGCAACTGTGGCCCTTGTGGCCCAGATACGATCAACGTGGCTTCGGCCATGCCGTAGCAAGTGTAATAGGCTTCCGGGTTGAAGCCGCAGGGGGCGAAGGCTTCGGTGAAAGCATCCAATGTAGCACGGCGGATGGGTTCTGCGCCCAGGAAGGCCAGGTCCCAACTGCTCAAATCGAGAGTCTCTTTTTGCTCCGGGGTGATCTTATCGACACAAAGTTGATAGGCGAAGTTTGGTCCACCGCTGATCGTGCCCTTGTATTTGCTGATGGCGTGCAGCCAGCGATAAGGCTTCTGGATGAATGAGACCGGAGGCATGATGATGGAAGGCCCGCTGACGTACATGGGTTCCAGCAGCCCGCCGATCAGGCCCATGTCGTGGTAGCTGGGCAGCCAGAACACGCCGGTCCCGGTGGTGATCTGGAAACCGTTTTTGATCATGGCGAGGTTGTTCATCAGGTTGGCATGGGACAGAATTACACCCTTTGGCGCACTCGTCGAACCGGAGGTGTACTGTAAGAAAGCAAATTGCTCGGGAGGGATATGCTCATCTTTCCAGGCGGTGTGACCATCGGGGGGGATGTTTGCCGAAGACAGCCAGCGCACTTTTTTGAGATCAGGCTCTTGCTCGAAGCGCTTTTCAATATTCTCTAGGATGTTGGAGGTGGTCAGCGCCACGGCGGCTTGGGAATCATTGAGGATCGAGATCAGGCGCGGCATGGGTTTATTGACGCGCGGTGGGTAAGCAGGGACGGTGATCACACCAGCATAGAGACAGCCAAAGAAGGCGGCGATGTAATCGGCGCTTTGCGGGTAAAGCAGCAAGGCGCGTTCGCCTTGTAGTCCCATGGATTGCAGCCAGCCGCCAATGTCGCACGCCTTTCTGTCCAGTTCGCCGTAAGTGATGGGAACTTCTTGTTCTTCCCCGTCTTCTAAATAGAGATATGCCAGCTTGTCGGGGTTTTCTTCGGCTCGCAGTTGCAGTAACTCGACCAAGGTCAACGGAATAGAATCAGAAAAAAGCTGCTTATTTTGTGGCATGGAATAATTCCTAATCAATAAATTTTTCTGGGGATAATCGGATAATTAGACTTGTGGTATTTATAACACACTTTTGATAAATATGATATGATTGGTCTTATAAATCGAATTGACTGTAATTTTGTGTAGATTCACTCCAAAGTCTAGTTCGATTTTTGTAGGCTGGTACATTATTTCTTGTTTTTAAATCAGATAAATTAGACCGAATTACGTTTGTCCTGGTGCAAACCCAAATCAATCGACATCTAGAATTCCTTGTATGAATATTTTCAAGTTGAGAAGCTGATTTTTGCTTGTGACTGAGATGGAATATTACGTGCTTTTTTAGGAGGATTGCATGGAGCAAGACACACAACATAAGTTGATCGTCCAAGAAGGACCTTCGCCGGGGGAAGAATACGTGCTTGAAAAGATCGTTACGACGATTGGCCGTGGCCCAGGCAATGACATTGTAGTGGAATTTAATGCCGTATCATCGACGCATGCAAAGATCACCAAAGTTGGCGATAACTATCATCTGGAAGATCTGGGGAGCAGCAACGGTACTTTCGTGAATGGCGAACAGATCTCCGGCCGATACCTGCTTAGTTCTGGGGATGCGATCGGCTTGGGGTTTTCCGTAAAGCTCATTTACCAAAGCCCACAACCAGCCGCGGCGTTGGACGTGCCGGTGGAAAAGACGATGATGCAAAGCCAGCCGGTAGCGGCCGGGAACGCCGAATTTGCCGCTACCGCGATTGGTGACGTGTTGCCGGAATTCCAGTCCGCGTCGCCGCCAGAATTATCGGTTGGTGTGGCCGGTTCAGTGCCGATGGTGTATACACTCACCAAGGACCGGATCACTTTTGGCCGCGCTGGTGACAATGATATTGTGATCGGCTCGCCGATCGTGTCGCGCAAGCACGGCTATTTCGAGCGTGCAGCTGATGGTGGTTACGATCTGGTCGTGGCGCCGGAAGCTGGCAACCCGGTCATCTTGGATGGTAAACAGGTCACACAGCCGACCCGACTGCGCCACGATGCCAAGATGCGTATTGGTGGTCAGGACCCGGGCGTGATGGTCTCGATGGTCTATGCCTCCCCGGCCGAAGCTGAGATGGTGGCTGAAGAGATCACTTTTGGCACTAAGAACGTGATCCAGATTGGGCGCGACTCGACCAACGATGTGGTGCTCGATGTGCCTCAGGTTTCGCGTTTCCACGCTCAGATTGAAAAGATCGGGCAACGCTTCAAGGTCACCGACCTGGGCAGCACCAATGGCACCTTTGTCAATGACGAACGCATCACTGGTGACACCTGGCTCGATCAGGACGACTCGATTCGTATTGGGCCGTATCGCTATGTGATGGGCGCCGAATCCCTGGCACAGTATGATGACTCGATGGACCTCCAGGTCGAAGCCATCGGCCTCAACAAATGGGTGCGTCCTGACTTGAATATCTTGCAGAATATCTCTCTGGCGCTCAAACCGCGTGAGTTTGTGGTTGTGGTCGGGCAGAGCGGTGGCGGCAAATCCACCTTGGTGGATGCTATCGCTGGCTATCGCCCGGCTACGCACGGTGATGTCTTTGTGAATGATACTAATGTGTACGAGAATTTCGACTCTATCCGCAATATCATTGGTTTCGTTCCGCAGAACGACATCATTCATCTGGAATTGACGGTGTACGACGCGTTGGATTACACTGCCCAGCTGCGCTTACCCCCGGACACCACCAAAGCTGAACGTCACAAGCGCATCATGGAAGTCTTGGATGACCTGGATATTGCGCATCGTAAGGATAACCAGATC
>JBNKDB010000345.1:0-4037 GCA_050288045.1 Anaerolineales bacterium
AAATCGGCCAGGGATTGGTCGGAGATCACCGTCTGGCCGGTAATTTCGCCAAGCGTTGGGTCAGGGCACATGGGGGAAACCTGCACCTGGGTCAACTCGCCGATGCCGTAAAGTTGGGCGGTAGCCTCGCGCTGTAAACCCATACCGAGAGAGATCAGTACAACCACTGCCGAGGTGCCGATCACCACGCCCACTGCGGTCAGGGCGACGCGCGCTTTCCGCCGGGCGAGGTTGGCAAAGATCAGAGTGAAGACATCGAAGAAACGCATTTATCCTTTGGGGCCGCGCGGCTGGGCGGGCTGTACTTGTGGTTCTGTCAACGGTTGTTCCTGTGGAATAATTTCCGAGGGTTGGCTGCTGTCCAGGCCGAAGAGTCCTTTGAAGAAGCGCCCGATCTTCTGCCAGAAAGTTTCCGGTTGCATTTGCGAGGGTATTCCTCCTGCATCGGGCGGCATGCCGGCAGGGTCTTCAGCAGGCTGCATTACCATTTCCTGCACTTCCACCGTCAGTGATTTGGTGATTTGCTGGTTCTGGTTGAAATCATCGGTGTAATCGACAACGATGTCAATGGTCAATGGTCCAGGTGTTTCAGGGATCAAGATGGCATCCAAGGTCAGGTAGCCGCCGGTTTCCAGCGCGCCAATCAGCATGGTGCTGTTTTCAACCTGCGCGCCTGAAGCACTGACCGTCATCGAACCGAGTACGACTGATTTCTTGCCAAGGTTAACGATCTGGAGCGGCAGGGCATTGGGCTGCATGGTGAACATCAGGCCGGGATCGCGGTAGAAGCTGATATCGATCACCGGTGGGGAATAGACCAGCAGGGTGATGACCTGGTCGTCGACCCAATTCCGGCCATCTTTGTCGGTGTAGACGAAGGAAATCTTGAAAGGATACGCTCCGGGGTTGGTGGAGACGTTGACGATCAGCGGCTGCTGGGCGTTCATCTGGCTGGAGATGCCCATGTCTCTCAAGGGCTGCACGTTGGAAATGCCCAAAGGTGAAAAATTGGTGAACTCGCCGCTTCCGGCAGACACGTTCCCCTGGTTGCCATTTTCCTCGGAACCGGGATTGACGGTTGCGCCTCCGGCCACCATGATTACGTTCTGGGCTTCCATGCTGCCCACGTTGGCGACGTTCATTTGTAAGGTAAACTCGCCGCCGGGTTTGAGCATAGGGGTGTTGGCGGTGTAGCTGGTGATGACCAACTGCGGGCGGGCGATAGCCTGCGA
The DNA here is from genome assembly GCA_050288045.1 of Anaerolineales bacterium. Classification (GTDB taxonomy): domain Bacteria; phylum Chloroflexota; class Anaerolineae; order Anaerolineales; family UBA11579; genus JAFGRA01. The sequence continues at coordinate 1,233 of JBNKDB010000345.1, forward strand.
AGTGGGTGTGGCAGTAGGTACGTATTCGCCGTAACTGCTCGGGCTGCGGTTGATGTTGAGCGAAATCTTGAAGGTCTCGGAGTAAGGGTTACCTTCGCCGTCCGAGTAGTTCAAGGTGAGGTCGATCGTGTAGAGGCCGGTGGTGCTGATCGTATTGCTGGCCGTCATTGGTTGGGTGACGGACTGCGAATCGCCGGGATCGAGTTCGCCGACGCTGAGCACACCGCCAGTCTGGCGGGGGAGCACTTCCGGGGCGCTAAAAACCAGGATCAGGTTGGTGGCTTTGCTCTTGCCCTGGTTTTCAAGCGTGAGCTTGAGGTTGAAATCTTCGCCGCCGGTCAGGGTAGCCGGGTTGGTCTTGTAAGTTTCGATCACCACGATCGGGCGGACGGCCGAGGGCTGCGGTGTGTTGGTGGGCGCGGGGGTATCGGTCGGCATGTTAGTCGCTGTTGGTGGCGTGGTTGGGGTGGGCGCCTGAACGACCAGGGCATTTGGCAGGGTGACGGTGGGCATGCTACCGGTCACGTTGACATCGTACGTCCCGGCCGGGAAACCTGCCGGTAGTGTAGCCTCGAGTGTGGTGGCGTTGATCAGGGTGGTAGCCAGGTTGGTGCCGTTGACCACGACCGTGTCCCCGGCAATGAAATCTGTCCCGGTAACGGTCAATACGTTTGCCGTCGCATTGCTTACATTACCGGGATTGACCCCGCTGATTCCGCTGGCGGCCTGGACAGGGGAAATGCTTGCCAGGGGAACAAGGATCGCAATGATTGCAAATAAGCATGATTTAATGATTTTCATACGGGTTACTCCAAATAGCGGACTGATTTTCAATTTGGTTGAGCAACGATGTGCCCGTCGATAATTTCTACGGCATGCGTGGCGTATCCGGTCAGGCGGGCATCGTGAGTGACCATCACAATTGTGGTGCCTTGCTGGTGCAATTGGACCAGTAAGTTCATGATGCTTTCGCCGCTGGCCGTATCCAGGTTGCCGGTGGGTTCGTCGGCCAGGATCAGAGCAGGTTGGTTGACCAGTGCCCGGGCAATTGCCACGCGTTGTTGCTGCCCGCCGGACAGCTCGGTTGGTTTGTGGAAATAATGATCGCCCAGACCGACACGCTCCAATAATTCTAGGGCGCGCGCCTTACGATTGCCGTTCAAATTGCGAGAGAAACGCATTGGGAAGATTACGTTCTCCAGGGCGGTCATGGTAGGGATCAGGTTGTAGGACTGGAAGATGAAGCCCACTGTATGCCGCCGAAAATGGGCCAGAGCGTTCTCGTCCAGGGTGTTGATCTCTTGTCCAGCGACGATCACCTGCCCGGAGGTCGGCCGGTCCAGGCCGCCCAATAAATACAGCAAGGTGCTCTTGCCCGAACCGGATGGCCCCATGATGAGGCTGAAGCTGTTGCTGTCGATATCCAGGTCGATGCCGCGCAAGGCATGCACGCTCACTTCACCGATTTGGAAGCGCTTTTGCAGATCGCGCAGTTGGATGAAAGCGGAGGACATACCTAAAATACGATTGGGCTGCCAATCATGGCGATGCCCAGGCGGGCAAGGCCATAACCCACCAGCACCTGCAAGCCGACCAACAGGATAAAGGTGATCAGCACGGCAGATAGATTCTTGGTGGCGGGCAGGCCACTGGCAGCGCGTGTGCCGATGAAGACCAGCGCGATCTGCCAGAACAAGTAGATGTCGATCAGCGCCAGGGTTGCCGAGAGCAGCAGGGCCAGCGTGCCGGTGCCTGCGGGGGCAAAACCGGACAGGCCCTGGCTAACGATCAGGTGCCGCGAAGACAGCACGTAGAAAAAGCGGATCGCCGTCCGAACAGCCAAAGGCATGACCGACCAGGCGGCGACGTTGAGCACCGTCCCCCCGGGAGCTCGGCCGCCAAACATGGTTAAGATCAGGTGCAGCAATCCCCCGGTGATCAGCCACAACACGAAAATTCCACTGACGCGCAGCAAGGCCGGCATCACGTACAGAAAAGTCGGGCTGCTGGTAGCCTGGGTGGCCTGCATGAAGCGCTCTTGCATTTCGGGAGGGTAATATTGGAAATCGCGCGGCAGGGAAATTTCACCAGTCATGGCGTTGGCCTGTTTGACCGATCCGTTGGCAATCACACCCAGCAAGACCACCAGGGTCAATAAAGCCAATGGCAAGAACCAACTAGAGCGGTTCTCTTCGGCCAGTTCGGCGAACATTTGTCGGGGGTGAAAAATGACCCCGGGTATCCAACGTACGGTCTTGCGTAATGAACTCTGCGTCCCCTTTTCTCTATCCATGGAAATTACATCCGTCATCGACTCTCTCTCCTGTGCATGGCGACAAAGATGGCTTGCCCGCCGTCCGGCATTGCAGTTATAATGCGAATGAGGTTTGAACACATCCTGCAAAAAAACAGAGTTGGTGTGGACTTTCGGGGGAGGAGGGTATCCGCCAAAAGTAGGAGGCAGGCATGACGATACGGATACTAATTGCCGACGACCATAGTGTGGTCCGGCAAGGCTTGAAAATGTTTTTGGGATTGGACGCGGAGTTGGAAGTGGTGGGGGAGGCCGCCAATGGGGAGGAAGCCCTGACCCTGGTAGGTGAATTGACGCCCGATGTGGTGTTGATGGATTTGTTGATGCCGGAGATGGATGGCATTACGGCGATCAAAGCTATTCGCAGTCAATACCCGGACGTAGAGGTGATCGCCCTGACCAGTGTACTGGAAGATGCCTCGGTGACCGGGGCGGTAAAAGCAGGGGCGATTGGTTATCTGCTCAAGGATACTGAAGCAGACGAACTACGT
>JBNKDB010000346.1:0-3060 GCA_050288045.1 Anaerolineales bacterium
AGAGTTCCCGATCTTATCCAAATATTTCTTTGACACGATAGAGACCTTCGATCAACTGGTCTACATCGGCTTCAGTATTGTACAAATAGAAACTGGCGCGCGCCGTGGCCGGAATATCGAACTTCTCATGCAGCGGCATGGCACAGTGATGTCCGGCGCGTACGGCCACCCCTAACTCATCTACGATCTGCGAAACGTCGTGCGGATGCACGCCTTCGAAGGTGAAGGAAGCCACCCCGCCTTTATGCTCGGCCTCGGGGCCAAATACCCACACACCGGGCACCTCTTCCAGGCGTTCCAGGGCGTAAGCAATGATCTGCTTTTCATGGGCATAGACAGCTTCCATGCCTACCGAATTCAAATAATCGATCGCCGCCCCCATACCCACGCCTTCCGCGATCGAAGGCGTCCCGGCTTCGAACTTGTGCGGCAGGTCATTGGCCACGAACGAACGCAATTGCACACGCTTGATCATATCCCCGCCCCCCAGGAAAGGCGGCATGGCTTCCAGCAAGGTTTCTTTGGCATAAAGCACGCCCAGGCCAGTTGGACCGCACATTTTGTGGCTCGAAAAAGCCAGGAAATCGGCATCCAGGTCTTTGACGTCGACCGGGAAATGCGGCACGGATTGCGCCCCATCTACCAACGCCAACGCCCCGGCGGCGTGTGCCAGGCTGATGATCTCTTTGGCCGGGTTGATCGTGCCCAACACATTGGACATATGCATGAAAGCGACAAGTTTAGGGCTTAGTTCCAACAGCTTGCGGTAAGCATCCAAATCCAACAGCCCCTCTTCTGTGACCGGGATGAATTCCAACTGCAAGCCTTTTTCTTGCGCTAGCATTTGCCAGGGCACCAGGTTGGAATGGTGTTCCATTTCAGTCAAGATCACCACGTCACCCGCATTGAGGTTCTTACGCCCCCAGGAATACGCTACCAGGTTGATCGATTCGGTCGTATTACGCGTAAAGATGACCTCACGCGCCTTCACGCCACCGATGAAATCGGCCACCTTCTGACGAGCACCCTCATAAGAGGCGGTAGCCTCCTCGGCCAGGGTATGGATACCGCGGTGGATGTTGGCGTTATGCTTGCGGTAATACGCATCCATCGCCTGGATGACCTGCACCGGCTTCTGGCTGGTTGCGGCCGAATCCAGATAGACCAGGGGTACTCCAGCGCGCACTTCCCGCTGCAATATCGGGAAATCGGCCCGCACTTTGGCGATATCCAATTGCGGTGTGGATGTATCTTGCTTCGGGGTTTCAGTCATCACACTAGCTATCCGACCGTGGGCGGCGTTTGCGCTGGCGCGCCTTACGCATGTTCTTGGAATCGTGCGGGCACCACAGGACATGGTCCGGCACCATCCAACCATCCGTCAGATAGACGTTCTCTTTGAACTGCACTGCCACGATCTTGGGATCGACCTGCACTACAACACCTTCTAACCACCCCCGCACGCGGTCTTTTGCCTCGTTATCGTGGTCGCAAAAAACTTCTACCCGGTCACCAACGCGATATGAATCTTCAGTTTCCGGGGCACTGGAAAAACGTAATCCTGCCAATGTTATCTCCTAAAATCTGCAAACAAAACCACACCGGTTACAAGCACGCTAATTGGCGGTTGATTCGCCCCCGACTTCCGAGCAATCAACCGCCAATCATTCAAGCTAAAAGCGATATCGAATACGCATTCACCTGAGCCTGTAATGTCGACAGGGTTCGTTTAATTTTCACAATCTGGGGTGCAGATCGAGTTTTACTTTCCCTCGACCCACACCAACCATACTATATTTTACTTCAACTTATCCTTTATTGCCTGCTGGAAACGCGTCCGCACGCCTTCAAAGGGAATGCGCTGCATGATGGGATCGAAAAAGCCCTCCACCATCAACTGTTCCGCCGTGATGCGCTCGATACCGCGCGTCAGCAAATAAAAGATTTCTTCTTCCTGGATGTTGCCAATCGTCGAGCCGTGCGTACAGCGCACATCGTCGGCCATGATCTCCAGGCCGGGGATCGAGTCGGCGCGCGCATTGTCGCTGAGCATCAGGTTATTATTGGCCTGATAGCCATCGGTTTGCTGTGCGCCAGGAGCCACATAGATCATGCCCTGCCACACCGAGCGGCTCTCTTCCTCCAGTGCCGCCTTGAAAAGCAGGTCGCTGGTGGTGTGTGCCGCCAGGTGGTTCTGCTGGGTGTCGTGATCCAGGTGTTGGTCACCGTCGGTGAACACGAAGCCAGACATACGCCCGGTCGAACCGGTACCGGCCAGGTCGAGTTCGGTGAAGTTCTTGGTCAGGTGGCTGCCCACCCCGCCGAAGATCCAATCCAGGTTGGCATCGCGTCCGATGCGAGCGCGCTCGTGTGTGAAGTTCCACACATTGTTGCCCCAGGATTGCAGTTCGACAAAGCGGAAAGTAGCCGCATCACCCACATGGATCTCAACGATCCCGGAGTGCATCGTCTGGCCACCTTCATCTGGAGAAGCAGCTTCGTGTACGTAGGTCGCCGAAGCGCCGTCTTCGATCCAGACCAGCAAGTGGCTGAAATGCACCAGACCCGCGCCCGGCCCCCAGGATACACTGTGCAGCGGCTCTTCGATTGCCACGCCCTTGGGCACGTACAACAGTACCCCGGCTTCAGCAAAAGCTGCCGTCAGTGCCGCGAACTTGCCCTCATCAGCCTGCACGATCTGCCCCAATACCTTCTCGAGGATTTCGGGGTATTTCTGGGCAGCGGTTGCCAGATCGGTGAAAATCACTCCCTTAGCAGCGATCTCCGGCTGCAAACTGACCTGGATATCGTTCGGGGAGAGCAAGATTTGCCCACCGTAGTTATCATCGGCCAATGGCTTGAGCAAGTCACTGGGCACCACCGGTAATTCGCCCGATTGTGCTTTGGTCGGGATTTGGAAAGTTTCGGTTTGCAGCTTACGCAAATCCGTGCGCCGCCAGGCTTCTTCCCGCGTGGTAGGGAAAGGAATGCGTTGGAAAGCGTCCCAGGCCTGCTGGCGGTATTTAGTCAAAAAGTCGGGCTCTTTGACGCCGTTGGACA
>JBNKDB010000347.1:0-6044 GCA_050288045.1 Anaerolineales bacterium
ATTTCCAAAGCTTATGCTCAATCTTCGTCTTGTTCGGCGACGCGCTGCTCCCATTCGGCCACTGCACTGCGAATGATGGTCTGGATTTCCTCGTCCGGGATTTCGCCAATTTCATGATATTTTTCCAGACCAACCACGAAAAGCATGCCCTGTCCGGGGAGTTCCTGCAACTCGATGCCGCGTTGAGCAAACGGCGTACCTTCCAATTTTTCCTGTAATACGTAATTGATCTGCTCGACGATACTCACCAGACCTTCGGGCAAAGGAGCATTGACATCAGTCTGGATGGCACGCACGAACATTTCCATGATGCCAACCCGCGGCTTGATCGGGACCGCTTCACCTTCTTCGTCAGTGGCCTTCTTCTTGGAATAATCACGGATCGAGCCAGGCGCAAGCCCTTTCTTACGTTCCTTTCGGTAACGTTCCATCGCTTCCATCTGAGTTTCCAGCCCTACCCAGTCATTCAGATCGATCAGCAGTTTCGCCAGTTCACCATGCTCTTCGTTGGTAATCTTGGCCGTTGGGCGCACGACACGCTCTTCGAACTCCACCACCAGTTCTTTGGTCTTTTCGTCCCGCCAGATGTGCATCACATCGACCAGGCCAAAAGTGGGGCGCTGGCGCGGGGCCTTTTCCGGCAGTTCGATCTGTTCCTCAAGTGGCGTTTCCGAGACAACCGCATCGGTTTGTTCAACCGTAGTTTCAGGCGCGTCCATCACTGGGAGCGGTTGGGGGGTTGGAACTTCATCCGGCGCTGATTCTGGCTGTGGCTGTGGTTGTTCTGCCTGGGGAGGCGAGGCGGGTGCTTGCAAGGAAGTGGTTCGCTGGGGAATCCATTCCGGGACCGGAGTAGTGATCGGCTCCGAAGTCTGTACAGCAACCGGTGGCACGGGCTCCGGCAAATTCTGCTCCGGCAAATCAGGTTCTGGCGGCTCGCGCTCCGGGAGGCCGGAATCATGTTCCTCGATCACACGGCCAGAAGCTTCTTCCTTTTCCGCTTCCTCATCAGCTTCGGCATTGAGAAAACCGGAAAGCACCGGGAAGAGATTCCCGACCAGAAAACCAACGATCAGGAACGCAATCGCGACAATAATTAAAATTCCGATGTTCATACTCCGCTCCTTAACTTTCGATAGGAGAGTCAAAGTGCGCTTGGCAGTTTGGGCAAATATGTGTGCCGCGCTGTGCAATAATTATACGGGTGATTGGCGTCCCGCACACCGGACAGGGTTCGCCAGTTTGCTGGTACACATTGAAATGATTCTGGAAATCACCGCCACGGTAGACCCAATCGATGCTGGCTCCATTACGGCGGATGCCTTCTTGCAGCACAGTGCGGATGCCCTTTAACAGCGCCTTGGCCTGTGCGGGGGATAATTCATCGGCGCGCGTGCGGGGATGTAGGCGCGCCAGGAAGAGGGATTCATCCACATAGATATTCCCCAATCCGGCCAGGAAACTCTGGTCGAGCAGCAACGCCTTGAGTTGGCGCTTGCGACCGGCCAGCATCTCGTAAAATTGCGCCGCGGTCAGACTTTCATCGAGTGGTTCGAGGCCCAGTTTGGCAAAAAGCTGTGCAGTATCCGGCAGCAGCCATACTCGCCCGAACTTGCGCGGGTCATTGAAATACAGCTTGATGCCGTCCTTGAAATGGATCACCATGCGCGGGTGCGAGACTTCATCTGTTGGCGCTTCGGCCACAATAATGTCACCGCTCATGCGCAAGTGAATGACCAGCACATCTTCCGAAAGCTGGATGGTCAGATATTTGGCTCGGCGGCCAACGCCTTGTACGGTCTGCCCCCGGATGACCTGTTCGAACGTGCGCGCGTCGGGTTCAGCCAGCGTACGTTCCCACAATAGTTCCACGCGTTCGATCTCACGTCCAACGATCGCGATGGTTTCTTTGGCACCAGTCCGCAGCGCCCGAGCAATGGTTTCGACCTCTGGCAGTTCCGGCATGGGCTACTCGTTGAACATCTCCCCAACGCTGCGGCCTTCGTGCGCCCGCCGGATAACCTCACCCAGCAAGGGGGCTACAGACATGATCTTCAGGCGCTCACCCAGCTTTTCCTGCGATTCAGCCGGAATCGGTACTGTATCGGTGGTGATGATCTCAGCAATCGGGGCATTCGCCAACCGATCCACGGCCGGATCGGAAAAAACCGGGTGCACAAACACCAGCCGCACGCTGTTGGCCCCGTTGGCGATCAACAAATTGACGGCCTGGATGGCCGACCCGGCCGTATCGACCTCATCATCGACCAGGATCACGTCCATGCCGCGCACGTCACCGACCAATGTCAGCGCTTCGGCACAGGCATCGTTGTTCAGCCGCCGTTTCTCGATCAATGCCAGAGGCACGCTTAATTTTTCGGCCAGGTTGCGGGCTTTCTTGGCAAAGCCCAGGTCAGTCGTTACCACCACCGGGTCATTGATCTGCTCCCGGTTGGAATTCAAGTAGCCGGTCAAAATGTGGAAAGCGGTCAGTACATCCCCAGGAATAGAGAAAAATCCCTGGATTTGCCCAGCATGCAGGTCCAGGGTCATATAACGATCTGCTCCGGCCACTTCGATCATATCAGTCACCAGGCGGGCAGAGATCGGCACGCGCGGCTGGTCTTTCTTGTCCGAGCGAGCATAGGTCAGGTAGGGAACAACGGCGGTAATACGTGCCGCCGAATCCAGACGCAGCGTCTGGAGCATGATCAATAATTCCATTAAATTGCGATGCACCGGCCGGGAGGTGGTTTGGATCACATATACATCCGCCCCGCGGGCGCTGTCGTGCAGCTTGACCAGTAAGTTTTCATTGGGGAAATCAATAATGTCGCGTCCGCTCAAAGAAACCCCTAAATGACTGGCAACTTTTTGAGCCAGTTCCGGGCAGGCGGTGCCCGCATACAACTTGATATCCCCGTACAAACCACTGGTTTCTCGCCTGGCTAACTGTGGCATTCGTCTCTCCTATAATCTGAACGGCTTAAGCCTGAGTTTCTTCCCATTCTGAGCGCAGTACGCTCATCATCAATACATCTAAGTAAGCGCCGTTTTTATATTGGGCCTGACGCATCCACCCTTCATGCACGAAACCGGCCTTTTCATAGGTCCGAATGGCGCGCGGGTTGGTTTCGTAGACCAGCAATTGAATGCGGTTGAGGTTGAGGGTTTCAAAGCCGTGTTTGAGCAGCAATCGCATGGTCTCAGTGCCATAGCCCTGATTCCAGTACGGTTTCTCCCCGATCACGATACCGATTTCGGCGGCGCGGACGCGGCGATCGAAGCCGAAGAAACTACAATTGCCGATCAAGGTCCAATCGTCACCTTCCTGCACTTCGATACCAAAGATCTGCTCATCCGGGTGGCTCTGGCTCCTGTTCTCGAACCAGCGTTCCTCACTGACCAGTGACATGGGCAGGTAAACGGACAAATTCTCACGCACCTCTGGGTCGTTGAACCAGCGCACAAAAGTGGGCAGGTCGCTGCGCTCGATATGCCGGAAGCGAATTCTTTCTCCGTAGATCACTTACTTTTTTCTCCTTTTAATAAAATCTCGACCGCCGCATGAGGAGATACCTCCCGGGCGACCAACTGCGCTAATACTGTATCATAAAACCCATTGGCGAGAGAATCCCTCCAACGGGCCATCATATTCGTTTGCAGCAGCATTTCCAATTCGACCGCCAGGCGAGCGCGCTCGCGGCGCTGCAAATCCCCACTGGTTTCCAGGTGGGTACGATGGGCGGCAATTGTCTCCACCAATTCGGGGATACCCTCGCTCTCGGTCGCAATCGTACGCTGGATCGGTGGAATCCAGATTTGGGTTTCCTGGTCCGGGGATTGTACGCCATCTGCTTCCAGTATCGCACCGTGATGCTGGAAGACGCGCGGGCCGGGATGCGCCAGTTGCAGCATATTGCGCAGGGATCTCTCGGTCTGGTCTGCTCCGGGACGGTCACATTTATTGACCACCAGCACATCAGCGATTTCCAGGATACCGGCCTTGATAGCCTGGATGTCGTCCCCCAAACCGGGCGCTTCGACCACCAGCGTAGTATGCGCCAAACGGGCAATATCGACCTCGGCCTGCCCCGCCCCCACCGTCTCGATCAGGATGACATCAAAACCGGCGGCGTCGAAAGCCTGCACCACCCCGGCCGTAGCCACTGACAGGCCGCCCAACGAACCGCGCGAAGCCATCGAGCGGATGAACACGCCAGGGTCACCGGTCAGGTCACGCATACGAATGCGGTCGCCCATCACCGCCCCGCCACTGAACGGGCTGGTGGGATCGACGGCCACAATGGCGACTTTCTTCGGTTCGCTTTCATCCTCAGGATGGCGATATTGGTAAGCGATACGGTTGACCAGGGAAGACTTGCCCGTCCCCGGCGCGCCCGTCACCCCGATCGGATGTACATTCCCGGTATGGGTGAACAGTTCCATCAGTGCTGCGCGGCCCTGAGCGGTATCATTTTCAATTTGAGTAAGTAGACGGGCTAAGGTCAGGCGGTCGCCAGAGAGGAGAGACTGAACCAACGTCATTGGCCGGGATACTCCCCTCAGGCTTCCGGCTGCGTGGATATGCTTGCTCGGATGTCGGCCGCAATCTTCTCCGTAGAAGAACCAGGACCATACACCCCGGCAACCCCCAACTCCAACAACTGCGGCACGTCTTCATCCGGGACGATGCCCCCCACATAGACCTTGACGTCCGTTTGTCCATTGGCTGCAAGCAATTCCATGATACGAGGTACCAGCGCCATATGTGCCCCAGACAGGATCGATAAGCCAACAGCGTGCACATCTTCTTGCAAGGCAGCCTCGGCGATCATCTCAGGGGTCTGGCGCAGTCCGGTATAGATCACTTCCATCCCGGCATCGCGCAGCGCCCGGGCGATCACTTTAGCGCCGCGGTCGTGCCCATCCAGGCCGGGCTTGGCGACAAGCACCCGGATCTTTTCAGCTTGCATACTGCCTCCGCTATCTTGGTTTTAGGGTTTGCTTACCTTCGCTGCAAATCACAAACTACGGATTATGTCCGTAGGTGAGATTATACCGTATTCAAGAACAGTATGCAGTTGTCAGTTTACAGTATGCAGTATGGTTTTGGTTATTGTGGCAACCGGTTGGTTGCCAGAGCCAATTTGCCAAGTAGTTCAACCTTATAGAAATAATATTTGGCTCTTGACAAATATCTACGCGTTCGCTAAAATGTATTCAATCATTTAAAATTTTTTAAACGATAGAGATTCATAAAATGACCAAAAAACTTCAAATTAGAGAAGAGTTGATCATTGAAGACCTGGAAGTTCTCAGGGTGATTAGCGACCCGCTGCGAGTGCGCATTGTCGAACTGATCAGCGTGACCAATCGCAACGGGCAATTGTGCACCGTCAAGCAGTTGGCTTCAAAGCTCGATATGCCCCCCACTAAGCTATATTACCACATCAACCTGCTCGAGAAGCACGGCCTGATCGAGATCGCTGAAACCGAGGTAGTCTCTGGAATTGTTGAAAAACGCTACCAGGTGACCGCCTATCAGATGCGCGTTTCTGCTTCTATCCTCGAAGGCCAGGAAATATCGAAAGACGAACAGGTCGAACTGGCTCTGAATTCTGTCCAGGGTGTGATCGACAGCACAATGCAGGACCTGCGTCAAAGCGTTGCCTACCTGATCGCCCAGGAAGAGGAAGAAGGGGAAACGGTCGAACAAGTCGCCATCCTGGTCACCCGCGAGAACCTACACCTGACCAACACCCAGGCTGAAGAGCTTCAGGCCAAAATGGAAAAGCTGATCGATGAATACAAACACCTCGATCCAGCCCCAGCAGAAGAACCGTTGATCTTCGGGCTGACGATTGCCCTCAATCCTAACCATCATTTAAGCCGGGACGAAAAAGGAGGCCGCCGCGTAAAATTGAGTTTGTAAACCGTCCCTGCCTTTCACAACCCACCATCATCATATCTATAAATATTTCTCGGCCGAGCGCACCGCTTGGCCGGTCTAGTATCCTATTTCTTAATTGCAGGAGCAAAAA
>JBNKDB010000348.1:0-6545 GCA_050288045.1 Anaerolineales bacterium
TTAACCAAATAGCTTAGAAATCAAATTTTATGCACTATCTATATTCTAATATAAAAATTCCTATTCTTTCTGCAAGTATCAAATGAGAGAAATAATAATTGATGTTTTCTGTTTATCTTAGTATGGAAAACACGGCGATGAAATGTGCCACGCTGCCAGCCATCACGAAGCCGTGCCAGATGGCGTGGTTGAAGGGCAGCTTCTTCCACACGTAGAAGACCACGCCGGAAGTGTAGGCGATGCCGCCAACCAGCAGGGCGATCAGGCTGCCCAACGCCAGACTGCTGAGCATCGGTTTGATGGCGATCACCACCAGCCAGCCCATCAGGATATACAGCCCCAGGGTGAGCTTTTCAAAGCGGGCGATGAAACCGATCTTCAAGATCAATCCGGCAATCGTCAAGGCCCAGATCACGCCGAACAGACTCCAGCCCCAGGCGCCGCGCAGGCTGACCAATAAGAAAGGCGTGTACGTCCCGGCGATCAGCAGGAAGATGGCGGAATGGTCGAAACGTTTGAGCACTTTCTTCCAGGTCGGGTTGGGAATGCTGTGGTACAGCGTAGAGGCCAGATAGAGCAGGATCAGCGAAGCGCCGAAGATCGAGTAGCTGACGATGTGCCAGGCATTGCCGCGTTCGACGGCCTGCAAGATCAGCACGACCAATCCGACAATGCTAAGTACGATGCCGATGCCGTGGGTGATGCTGTTGGCGAGTTCTTCTTTGGGGGAGTATTGTTTGGAGATGGAAGTGGGTGAGACAGTCATGTTTTTCCTTTCGGTCTTTTACTGTTAGAGATTGTACGCCTATTTGCCGGGGAGTAGATGAGCGTTAGGTGAAAGAAAAGCGTGGTTCTATATAAATTGGCGGCTGAAGCCGCCTGCAATCAAACTATAGCAGTGGTTAAAGAAAGATTTCTCCAAAGCCGCCGAAAGATAGTACTACTTTCTAAAGTTCCCGGTTTTACCTATATATCAGGTATTGTTTTTGCTCATAGAGCTGCTTTCATAATTCTTTTTGTGAATATTCGCATAATATTGTGACACAAAGGACAAATGTCCCGGACCGCGCGGGACATTTGTCCCTGGAAGCACAAACCCAGTTCGAAGATAATATAACTAGATATATCTAGCTATAACATAGTATAACATTTGCCGGTGGATGATATGGATGAACTGATTACGACCAAGCAAGTACAAGACTTGCTGCAGGTAGACCGCATTACGGTCTATCGCATGTTAAAGGACGGACGCCTGACGGGGGTCAAGGTGGGCAGCCATTGGCGCGTACCCAAGAGCGAGATCGATGAATTGATTACTGGGAAGAAAATTATGGAAGAGCCGCGCAAGCTGGCGCCTTCCGAAGTTCTACCGGTGCATTGTTTACAGATCATCCAGGATGTATTTGCCGACATGACCGAGATTGGCTCACTGACCACCGATCCGGCGGGTAATCCACTTAACGAAGTCAGCAATTCCTGTGAATTTTGCCAACTGATGATGGCCAGTCCCTCCGGGCGGCAGGCCTGCATCCAGTCCTGGAAAGCAATTGCCGAATCCACCGATGACCAGCCGTATTTCCGGCGCTGCCATGCCGGGTTGCAGTATGCTTGCAGCCGCATCGATGTCGATGGTGATGTGGTCGGCGTGCAGATGGCGGGGCAGTTCTATGTGCAGCCTGCGGATGAAGTCGAGCAGACTGAACGTTTGCGAACTTTGGCGGCTGAACATGATATCGACCTGGACGCATTGACCGCAGCGGCTGCCGGCATCCCCGTGCACGCTGAAGAACAGCAGCAACGGGTGGCCAAATGGTTGGCCCGCCTGGCAGAGACCTTTGAAATCATCGCCCTTGAACGGGCGGATCTAATCGGCAGACTGAAGAACATCGCCGAAATGAGCAGTTTTTAGCAAACCTTTTCCGAGAGGAATAAAATCCATGCGAAACTTCAAGTATATCTGGGTGCTCGGTTTGGCCGCTACGTTGGCCCTGATCGTCATCCCTATCGTTATCTTCTTGCCGGATGATGCTCAGGCGCAGACGCAAGATGACCCCTGGGCACATGTCCCCAAACGCTTGAGCCATACCGACCACAGCGACCTACTGCAAGGGCCTTTCGAGACCGGCCCGGAGGTCACTGCGGCTTGCCTGGAATGTCACCCCGACGCCGCCCATGAGGTTGCCCAGACCGTACACTGGACCTGGGAAGCCCCGGCAGTGGAAGTCGCGTGGAGCGACGAGCCGCAGGCGACCGGCAAGAAGAACTTGCTGAACAACTTCTGCATCGGTATCCAGTCCAACTGGCCAAGCTGCACTACCTGCCACGCCGGATACGGTTGGGAAGACGAAACCTTCGACTTCTCGGATGAATCCAACGTCGACTGCCTGGCGTGCCACGATAATTCTGGCACGTATGTCAAAGGCCGCGTGGGTGATCCGGTCGAGGGTGTCGATCTGCTGTCCGCCGCCCAGAGCGTGGGTGTGCCCACCCGCGAGAATTGCGGTAGCTGCCACTTCAACGGTGGCGGCGGCAATGCCGTCAAGCATGGTGACCTGGACCAGAGCCTGTATTATCCCAGCGAAGATATCGACGTGCATATGGGGCGCTACGATTTCCAGTGCATCGATTGCCACCAGACCGACCATCATGAAGTTTCCGGGCGTTCGATCTCGGTCAGTGTCGACGATGCCAACCAGATCTACTGCACCGACTGCCACGCTGCGACTCCGCATGCTGACGAACGCATCAATGAGCATACCGATACCGTCGCTTGTCAGACCTGCCACATCCCCGAAGGGGCGGTACGCGATGCCACCAAGATGGAATGGGACTGGTCGACAGCCGGACGCGATGACATCGAAGAAAACGTGCATGAATACTTGAAGATCAAGGGCAGCTTCGTTTACCAGGGCAACTTTGTCCCCGAATACTACTGGTACAACGGCGAACTTGCCAGCCGCTACCTGCTGGGCGATCCCGTCAACCCGGATGGCCCCACCGTGCTCAACCCGCTGGACGGCAACATCAACGACCCGACTGCCAAGATTTTCCCCTTCAAGGTGCATAGGGCCATCCAGCCTTATGACCCGGTCAACGGCTACCTCTTGCAGCCCAAGACGGTTGGCGAGGGCGGCTTCTGGACCGATTTCGATTGGGATCAGGCCCTGCGCCTGGGTTCCGAAGTTGTCGGCCTGGATTACAGTGGTGAATACGGCTGGGCGGATACCGAAATGTACTGGCCGACCACCCACATGGTACAGCCCAAGGAAGACGCCTTGCAGTGTGCCTCGTGCCACAGCGAGAACGGCCGCCTGGACTGGGAAGCGCTGGGCTACCCCGGCGACCCGGTCGAATGGGGCGGGCGCGATCTGGGCGAATAAGCTAACCCAAAATGAAAACAAGTGAAACGATGTTGAAGAGATTGCAGACACTCTATAAAAAGACCCCGCTTTCCCTGGTCGTACTGGGCGTATTGATCTTCGTGATCACTGTGGCCGGTTCGGCCTTGCCCGGGAAAGCTGCCGCAGGCCTGGCGCAAACCTCACCCCTGCATCCGACCTTTGCCTTGCTGGATGAGAGCGGCGAGAATGTGCTCGAGTCCGGCGGGGCGGTCTCCACTATGAACACCTGCGGCCAGTGCCACGATACCGATTTCATTGCCGGGCACAGCTTCCACGCCGACGTTGGCCTAAATGAATTCTCGCCGGAAGGCGGAGCGGCCGGTGGACAGTCCTGGGACCTGAGCGCCGGTTATTTCGGCAACTGGAACCCGCTGACCTACCGTTACCTCTCGGCACAGACTGACGAGCGCGTCGACCTGACTACTCCGGAATGGGTGATGACCTTCACCCGGCATGCCGGTGGTGGCCCAGCTGAATTCGACCGCGAAGGCTTCCCCTTGGCAAAGCTGGCATCCGATGCCGATAACGTCGAAGCCGCCGTGCATGACCCGGACACCGGCGAACTGGTGGCCTGGGATTGGGCCGAATCCGGCACGGTGGAAATGAACTGCTTCCTGTGTCACCTCGAAACCCCCGACAACGCCGCCCGCATAGAGGCACTAAAGGCCGGTGATTTTGGCTGGGCCAATACGGCTACCCTGGCGAGCAGCGGTGTCGTCGTCCGGGTAGGGGATGGCTGGGGCTGGAACGTCGATGCTTTCCAGGAGAACGGCGAATTGGCCGCTGAGTTCGTGACTGTGCAAGATCCGAGCAACGAGAACTGCGGCCTGTGCCACGGCATGACCCATAACGATCCCAATGAGATCCTCACTGCGCCGGAATACACTGTTGAAAATTGGGAAACGCTGACCACCGGGCAGATCGTTTCTCCGCAGCGCATCGCCAATTCCGGCATGAACCTGGCTGATAAAGATACCCTGAACCGTTCCTGGGACGTGCACAGCGAGCGTGTGGTGGCATGTGTGGACTGCCACTTTTCCCTCAATAACCCTGTCCTGGCGGTGGATCGGGGCGACCAGCCCGAACACCTGATCTTCGACCCGCGCCGCCTGGGCTTTGGCGATTACCTCTACCAGCCGCTGCACCAGTTCGCGCGCGGTCAGAGCGCCCAAGATAACGTAGCCCCCGAACTGCGCGGTACGATGCGGCGCTGTGAATCTTGCCACTCGATTGAGAATACCCACGACTGGCTGCCTTATAAAGACCGCCATGTGGACGCCGTAAGCTGCGAGACCTGCCATATCCCGCAGATGTACGCTCCCGCTTACCAGGAAGTCGACTGGACGGTAGCCTATGCCAACGGGGACCCGCGCATTGAATATCGCGGCATCGAAGGCGATAACCCCAGCGCGGTCAACGCCCTGGTGACCGGTTACCAGCCGGTCGTCTTGCAGCGCACCGATGTGGACGGCAACAAATCGCTGGCCCCATACAACCTGATCACAGCCTGGTATTGGGTCTACGGTGACCCCGTTCGCCCGGTCAGTCAGGCAGACCTGCAAGCTGCCTGGATGGATGGCGATACCTACAAGCCGGAGATCGTTGCGGCTTTCGACGCCAATGACGACGGCATCCTCTCCACCGAAGAACTGGTGATCGATGGCCAGGAGAAGACAGACGTGGTCGCTGCTCAATTGGCAGACCTCGGCCTGGAAAACCCGCACATCGTTGGCGAGGTACAACCCTACAGCATCAATCATGACGTCACCACCGATGAATGGGCAACGCGTGACTGCCAATCCTGCCACAGCAAAGAATCCGAACTTACACAGCCAATTGCGCTGTCCGACTACACGCCTGGTGGCGTGCTGCCAACGTTCGTTTCGGATGTCAACACCAATATTGGCGGCGAAGTCGTTCAGGATGCAAATGGTGGATTATACTACCAGCCTGATCCCGCCGCGAACGGCCTGTACGTGATCGGCCACAGCAGTGTAACTTGGATCGACTGGCTGGGCATCATCTTCTTCCTGGGTGTGCTCGGCGGCGTGTCCGTGCACGGCGGCTTGCGCTACTATTTCGCCAAGCGCCAGCAGCACGCTGTTGAACCAGAATTGGAAAAAGTTTACATGTACGGCGTGTACGAGCGCCTGTGGCACTGGCTGCAAACTTTCGCCATCTTGCTCCTGACCTTCACCGGCCTGATTATCCACAAACCGGATATGTTCGGCATGTTCAGCTTCCGCTACGTGGTGCTGGTGCATAACATCCTCGGCTTTATCCTGGTGGCGAACGCTTTCCTGTCCTTGTTCTACCACCTTGCCAGCGGTGAAATTCGCCAGTACATCCCGCAGCCGCGCGGCTTCTTCGACCAGGCCATTACACAGGCCAAGTTCTATGTCGGCGGCATCTTCCGCAAGGAAGAACATCCCTTCGAGAAGACGCGTGAGCGCAAGCTCAACCCGCTGCAGAAGATCACTTATTTTGGAATCCTCAACGTGCTGCTGCCCTTACAGGTGCTGACCGGCATCCTGATGTGGGGCGCGCAGCGCTGGCCGGAGATTGCCGGAGCCTTGGGCGGCTTGCCTTTCTTGGGGCCGTTCCACAGCCTGGTGGCCTGGTTGTTCGCCGCCTTTATCGTTGCCCACGTTTACCTGACGACTACCGGCCACAAACCACTTACCAGTATGAAAGCGATGATTGATGGTTGGGACGAGGTAGAAATTACTCCTTCGGAGCAATTTCTAGAGGGTGAAGGCCAGCAAGCTGACCTTCACCACGAATCGCCTGCGGACTCAACCCAGGAGGCAAGTGAATAAAATGACCACAACTACACAAACTGTCAAGCCTGTTGCTTCGAAGAGCAAGGCCAAAACCAGCATCTTCAAGCGCGAAGAGAAAGCCTATGTGAACCCCTACCTCGCCGGGGCATTGCTCGGCCTGGTGCTGTTCGCTTCCTTCTTCATCACCGGCAGCGGTCTGGGCGCTTCGGGCGGCCTGAACCGTATGTTGGTCTTCGTTGAAGACCTGGTCGTGCCCGAACACGTCGACCGTACGCCTTACCTGTTGGAGATGGCGGGTGGCGAGCGTAACCCACTTGATAGCTGGATCGTCTTCGTGACCATCGGCGTCGTGCTGGGCGGC
>JBNKDB010000349.1:0-5072 GCA_050288045.1 Anaerolineales bacterium
CCTTCTGCACCATCTTTAATAAAAGGATGCTACAGCCAATTACCCCATACAACCATTTTGATTTCTTCGGTTGATTTTGTTCCTGCCCTTCGAGTACGTTGCTTTCCATCTTTTCCTCCTGAATAACGAGCAAAAAAGAAATCTCGGCTTAGGTGTAGATAACCAGTAAGCCGAGATTTTGAGTTTTTGGAATTGTCAAATGCCTATTATGGACAATTGGGGATGATCCAACCGAAGAAATCACACCATAAGTAATTGCTATCAATTATCCATAAACCGATTGGTACGATAATGCAAACTACTACCGCCAATGCTACACCACAACCAATCAGTAAGCCTTTGTTTTGCTGCACCCAACCGGTTTCTTCCTGGGTTGGACCGGGAGGTACCTGTCCGGCATAGGCGGGCGGAGGCGCTTGCTGCATGCGCGGCTGAGGTTGAGGTTGACGCATTGGAGCTTGCTGGCGTCCAGGGGCAGGGCGGGGTGTCTCGATACTGGTTGGCGGGACGGAAGCATAGCCGGGCCCGGCTACTGCGGTCGCATCCGGGTCGTAACCAGCCACTTCATAGGACAGGGTAACATTTTCACCAAGCCGGATCGTATCGCTGGGCCGCAGCAAGCGGGGGCCGCTCAGGCGCTGCCCGCTGACGAAAGTACCGTTGGTCGAACCCAGGTCTTCGATCATGTAGGCATCACCCTGCAGCACCAGGCGGGTGTGGCGGCGTGAAATCTCGGCATCGTTGATGATGATCTGGTTATTGATGTCACGCCCGATGGTCAGTTCCCCCTCCGTAAGCGGGAATACTTTCCCCGGGGTAGGGCCTGCGTGCATCACCAATTGGAATTGTGAAGTCATATAATCTTCTCCTATGATGCTGGTTTACGGCTGTAAACCACGTACCTTGTGGCAACGTTTATTTTAATGCAAATTTTGTGCCGATAATAACAAAGTCAACCTAAGTTTACTGACTTTTAGCGGCAGTGTCAAACAAATTGCGGTGGTGATTAACGTTAAAGATTGATTAAAGCCGCAGTACCAGGCCTTCATCGGCACCTAAGGCCAGGCTCATCAGGTCGACTTCGCCGCTGCGCTGCATGCCGGTGGCAATCTCGATCTGCGCGGTTGGAGCGACTTCACTAAGGTCCAGCATGTATTCGCCGCCTCCGAAGTTGAGCACCACCAGAAAATCGTCACCATCGGGGGAAGTGCGCTTGTAGGCCAGGATGTCCGCTTCGGCGGTTTCCACGGTCTGGTAGGCGCCGACGCGCAGGGCAGGTTCCGCCCGGCGCAGGGATGTCAAAGTGCGGTACAGGCTGAGCATCGAGCTTGGGTCTTGCGATTCCACTGCGACGTTGACCTGCTGGTATTTCTCAGAGACCGGCAGCCAGGTAGTCACACCTTCCGGGGAGAACCCGGCGTTGGGTGCCGTGCTCCACTGCATGGGCGTGCGTTCCGGGTCGCGGCCGATCTGGTCGGCCAGTTCCGGCATATTGACAGCGGGCGGGTCTTGTACGAATTCGGGCGGAATCTTCACGTTTTCCATGCCCAGTTCCTCGCCGTAATAGCTGGTCGGTGTGCCGCGTAGGGTGAGCAGCAGCATGTTGGCGACGCGCGCCTGCCCCAATCCCACGCGTGAGGCGATACGGTGCTGGTCGTGGTTGCCTAAGACCCAATTCGGCCAGCCGCCTTCCGGCAATGCCGCTTCGTAGGCTTCGATCACACCCTGTACGGTTTGGGCATTCCACGGAGACATGATCAGGTGGAAGTTGAAGGGCATGTGGCATTCGTCCATGTGCTCGCCGTAATACTTGACCAGGATGTCGAAAGGTTCGTAAATCTCACCAACCATCATGCGCTCGTCGTATTCGTCTAGCACGGCGCGCATTTGCCGGATGAGTTCGTGTACACCGGGCACGTCCTTGGTATAGATTTTTAATGTCTTGTTGGATGGATGCACACCGTCCCAGTCCGGGTTGGGCGGTTCGTCCAGGAAGCGCTGGTCTTTCTTCATCAGCCAGATCACGTCCACGCGGAAGCCGTCCACGCCTTTGTCCAGCCAGAAACGCATGTTATCGAGCATGGCTGCCATCACTTCTGGATTCTCGTAATTCAGTTCGGGCTGTTGGGTGACGAATTGGTGCAGATAGTATTGGCCGGTCTTTTCGTCGAAGGTCCAGGCCGGGCCGCCAAAGAAGCTGGCCCAGTTGTTGGGTGGGCCGCCATCGGGAGCCGGATCGCGCCAGATGTACCAATCGCGTTTGGGATTGTCGCGGCTGCTGCGGCTCTCGATGAACCAGGGGTGTTCGTCCGAAGAGTGGTTGGGCACCAGGTCGATCAGCAGTTTCATGCCGCGTTGGTGCAGCCCGGCCAGCAGTTCGTCGAAATCTTGCATGTTGCCGAACATGGGGTTGATGCCGGTATAGTCGGCCACATCGTAGCCAAAGTCGTGCATGGGAGAGGGATAGATCGGTGAAAGCCAGAGCGCGTCGATGTGCAGGCTTTGCAGGTAATCCAGGCGGCTGATAATGCCGGGCAGATCGCCAATGCCGTCGGCGTTGCTGTCCTGATACGAACGCGGGTAGATTTGATAGATGACGCCTTTTTGCCACCATAAATAATCTTGGGACATGCTTCCTTCCTTGTGTGAATATATGGGAGTCGGGTTTTGTGAAAAGGGTTCCATTGTGCAGGCATCATTATAATGCAGATGGCTAAAGCAATGATGGCATTCAAAGAGATTCAGGCTTATGTGGGGGCAGGCTTTCGATATCCGTTATTGGGGGCGTTTTCAGCAAATGAACGAGCACGAACCCGGTAATGGCTATGACAGGCAGATAAATGAGGATAGTATAAATGATTCCTGTCCCCGGCCATTCCCAGCTTAAAGGGAGTAACTCACCGAGCGAATAGCCCAGTAGATAACCAATGCTGCTGGCTGGAATCCACCAGCCTGACTGTTTCAGATGGCGGCGCAGAACGATCCATTGGGCGATTCCCAGCAAGGCGCCGAAGGCTGCTCCGTACAGTACTTCGTCCAATTGGAAACTTCTCCCCATGTAATACCCAAAGTACATATCCGCGAGTTTAAGCCGGAAGGGAAGTATGGCGGCAATCATGTAACCCAGACCACTGGCGATGATCCAGGAGATTGGTTTTTTGATCCAGACACGCAGGACCCACAATTGTACGCTGCCGATGATCGTGCCAATCAAGGCTAAGGAGATCAATACGATTGTAGTATAGTTGAAAGTATAGGCGGGATCTACCAGTGATTGTTCCAAAAAGGAGTTGAACGGTGCCTGCACCAGTAACCCCACTAATAAACTAATCGGTATGCCTACCGTATTAGTGAACAACCAGCGCAGCCAGATTTTCCGTTTCCAGAAAATATCCGTCGTTGCAAACATTTCCATACCCTCCAATCCGATTGATCGTTTCTCAGGAACTGCATTTGTTTAATAATAATCGCAAAAATGCTTTTGATAAATTAGAGCAGTTTTTTGTCCGCTGCATTTTTCGAAATTTCTTGGTCCAATCCGAGTTTTTTAAAGTAACGTTAACCTAATCCTGCCCGTCTACAAAGAGTTTACAAAGAGTTAATGACTATCATGTGTCTATCTTAGATATAGACATTTGCCTATGTGGTATAGACAGTCGAGAAAATATGGAACAACCTCGTTTAAGCCTTAAAGATGTCGTCGATGCTTGTTTGATCATCGACCTGCGGGTGTTCCGGTTGGACCCCCAGGAGACATCGATCGGCCGGAAAATGGAAAATGATTGCGTGATCAATCATTCCACTGTTTCGCGCATGCATGCCAAGATCGTGCGCGAGGATGGCGGCTTTGTGCTCTACGACCTCGACTCCACTGGCGGTACGTTTGTGAACAATATCAAAGTAAATAGAAGAATCCTTCGCACGGGAGACATTATCCTGTTGGGTTCATACCCAATGATGTTTATGTATGAAGACCCGGAAACGATCCAGAAGCATGAAAAAGGCACCGGGTTATTATCGTCAATGCCGCTTTAGGAACTGACCGTTTGTTTTTATCCATAGACGGTCAATTCCTCGTCGTCCCCCCAAAAGACGCATCCAGTTGGATGTGTCTTTTGATTTCTCCCACGAAGATAATAAAAAAGTATTGTTTAAAAGTATCCAAACTGTATAATTTATGTAAATAGGAAGACTTAACCTGGCTGACAGTCAGCACCAACTTAGGTTAGGGAGACAATCTGATGTGGATTCCACATATACCTGTAAATGAAATCCTGCGGTTTTTCTTGAAGTATCGGGAGAATCGCCTGTTCATGCGCATCAGCCGCATCTTTACTTTGTCGTTGGTCGTTATTTCCGCAATCAGTTACGCAGGGGAATGGGTTGTCCCCTTTGCCCCCGATTCACCGGCCTGTACACTGGGGAAGGTGCCATGTTTTCAGGGTGAGGCATTTTCTTTTTATGAATTGATCTACCAATTTGGTATTCCCGGAATATATTTTTTGATGCCCGTGGCCGATTTGCTTGCTGCCATACTTCTCTTGGTCAGGCTGCGGCGAACGTATTTAATCCTGGCGTTCTTTAGCAGTATTTCGATGATGCTGCAAATATTTGTCGGCGTTTTCCCTCATTTGAATTGGGATATGGGCAATGGTTATCATTTACACTTGTTCGCCATTGGAATGCTTTTCTTTTTAAGTCTTCCGTTGGCATTAGATGAACAAATGCGCCTCAAACCAGACTGGGATTCCACCACGTTTACGCGCTGGCTGTCTCCAGGATAAAGGCTTGTGCGATGAATTGTTTTGCTGTGGGGCGATTGACTCGCGTTGTCTCGGGCTATAGAATGGAGGTAGTGAGATAACGGGTTAAGGGGCGAGAGGAGGCTGTGATGCTGAAACAGGTGCATGAACATATTATTGGTGAATTGAACCAGGGGGCTAGGACGGATACGATTTTCGTAATTACGGCGGTTGTTTTCAATTTTATCGTGTTGGCAGTCAACTCGATGATTGCGGCGGAGACGAGCAGCGCTGACGAATACCGACTGAGCAGCGACATCGTTCTGGTTG
>JBNKDB010000350.1:0-5002 GCA_050288045.1 Anaerolineales bacterium
AATTTCCTGTCCTACCGCGACCCGAATCTGCTGGTCAGCATCAAGAATTATGATGGGACGGCAGATTTTCTGCGTAACCTGACGTTGAGCCAGGAAGAATTGGTCAAAAGCATCATTGGTGCGATTGGCACCATGGATCAATACCGCTTGCCGGATGCCAAAGGATATATTTCAATGGCGCGTTACCTGACCGGCGTGGATGACGAATATTTGCAGCAGTACCGAAATGAAGTCCTGACCACCACTGAAGCCGATTTCAAGGCCCTGGCGAGGGTCTTGGACCAGGTCAAGGAAAAAGGCCAGGTGGTAGTGTTGGGGTCGGCAGAGGACATCGCCGCCGCCAACCAGGAAAACGGCGATTGGTTGGACGTCAAGAAAGTGTTGTAAACTAGAACAAATTTTGGCGTGATGGAGACTTTTTTAGAATTACCGAATCGACAAGCATACCGTTTGCAGGGCTATGATTACACCCTGGCAGGTGGATATTTTGTCACGTTGGTCGTCAAAGATCGTCGTATGGTATTTGGTGATGTCGTTGCAGATGAGGTAGTTTTGAATGCTGCTGGAGAATTGATTCGGTCTGAATGGATCAAGATCACAAATCGTTTTCCATCGGTTGTGTTGGATGAATTCATCGTCATGCCCTATCATTTCCACGCCAGTTTGTTTTTGATGGAATTGGAAGAACGGGCGACCACAAGGGTCGCCCCTACAAAAATATATGTAGGGGCGGGGCTTGTCCCCGCCCGTTCCTAGCTCCTCATCGCCATTAATGCAAGGTTGAAAACGACCCACCTAAAAAGTGGGGATTTAAACCCTATTTACAGACAATAAAATCATCACTAAATTTTTCGTCCCCCTGATTACTAGCTACCGAGTATCTTAGTGCCTAATATTGTGTTTCGTACACTTCAGCCAAGCGGCGGTAAGTATACGGCCCATACGGCCCCTCACGCCAGGCAATCCAACCCAGGCGGCGCAAGATGTGGCGGTAAATGTGGCTGAAATAGTAATTGGCGCGCCGTCGTTTGGCGATCAATACCGCCTTGGTCGTGCTGCGTTCCAGGGCGATGCGCAAATCCGGGATTGCAAAACCCGGGAACTCGGTGATGGCGTGCCCCACCGTCCAACTGACATGCGAGTCGCTGGAGCCAACCGGAGCCAGCCCAACCTCCGCACACAAAAGACCGGCCCGGCGGTTGCTGGCCCGGAAGAGCAGTGTGCCGTTGATTGCTTCGATCCCAACCAGGGCACCCTGAACATCAGGCTCAGCGACCAAATCCCGGACATCCTGCGCCTTCAGGCTGCTCACGCCGCGCGCCAGTGGGTGGGCGATCACACAAATGCCGCCCTGCGCCTTCACCCGCCGGATGGTCTCCAACGCCGAAAGCTTTGGTGGGATCGGTTCTTTGAGGAAATAGGCCAGGATATGTCCCTGGGCCGAAGAAATTTCACAACCGACGATCACTTCAATGCCATAACGCGGCCCTAAACGTTGGGCACGTATCGCGCCTTCAATCGTGTTGTGATCCGTAATTGCAATCACATCCAGTTCCGCCCGTTTGGCAGCGTGTTCCAGGACGTCTTCAAGTGTGCTGCTGCCATCGTGGCTGTATACCGTATGTACGTGCAGATCTGCTTTACCCATATTTTTATTCGCCTCTTTTGTTAAAAAAACTAACATTACGTCCAACCTAATTGTGCCTCGATTACGTTAACCCTTTGTGAAGGGCAGTTTATAGTTTTGTTTTGGTTTGTTCAATGAACGTTAACTTTATTTAAGCAACACTTTGATCTGGAACAAATGCCGCAAATACGCCCCCAATGCTATAATATTTCAATCGCGTTCTTCTTCACAAGAAATCCCAAATATACTGACGAGGTCCATCTCATGCCAACCCGCCCACACATCAAGCCTTTAATCTATCTGCTCATCGGGACGTTGCTGCTCAGTACCCTGGCGTGCAGTCTATCCGGCAGTAACCAGAGCACCGAAGCCGACCAACGCGAATTGGAGTTGGCTGCCACCCAACTCGCCATTGAACTCACCCAACAGGCCTTGGACGAATCACCAGCGCAGCCCACCGAAACCACAGTCCCAGCCGCCGCCCCTGATGTAAGCTACGAAGGGATCAGTTTTTCCTACTCCGCCGCGGTTGCCGACGGGGCGAATATGGAAACCGTGCCTGAAGTAATCGCGGACGAGAACATGCCGTTCTGGGAAACCCATCCCACCTATTATCGCTTCTTACTGAACAACTACATCATAGGGGAGCACTTCCACGAGCCGGAGATCTTCGTCTACCCACTGCCGGAATATATCGCCATCGCCCCCGACGTAGAAACTTACAGCAGCAAGCTTCAAGCCATCCTGGCATCCCAATCTATCGATCCCACCGATTCAATCCCCGTACTCCCCCTATTCAACGCAGGCCCGCTGCTCCAGGTTCAGATCGAGCGCCTGGATTTCCAGAATGGCTCCGGCGTGCGCTTCCTGACCATGTTCGGCCAGGCGGTCGGCCCGGTCACCAACGCAGAGATTTTCTACACTTTCCAGGGCATCACAGCAGATGGTCGATATTACGTCAGCGGCATCATGCCCATCGCCAACCCCATCCTGCCTGACAACAGTAATAACTACAGTGATGCCGATTGGCAAAACCTGATGGATAACTTCGCTGATTACAAGGCAGATATCGAGATGCAGTTGAACGCCCAGCCCGCCGAATCCTTCACCCCCACCCTGATCGACCTGGACGCCATCTTCGCATCGCTCCAAATCGACCGGTGACACATACCGGTGCGTGAATTAAGTCACACCGGTAATCACATTAGGATTGTTCTATCACTACGGAGAAAAACAATGGAAAAGCGCCTACATATCACCCCCTGGCTTTATCTACTGCTTGGCACGTTATTGCTTGTCTCGCTGGCGTGTACGCTGACCAGCCAAACTGGTCAGAGCAATCAAGGCAGCGACACCGATCAACTCGAACTCGAATTAGCCGCCACCCAACTCGCCATCGAACTCACCCAACAGGCACTGGCTGCTGAACCCCAAGAACAACCCACCCAGTTGCCGCCAACAGAAGCAGAGCAAACATCGCCGTCCGTCGCCCCTAACGTCAACTACGAAGGTATCAGCTTCTATCTTGACCCCGCTCTGATCGGTTGGATGGATAAACAAACCGTTCCCGAGGAAAAGGGCGTAGCAGACGCACCTTTATGGACGGCCAACCCTACCTATTTCCTATTCTCTTTCGGCAGTTACCAGCCACAAGAAACCTTCCACAAGCCGGAACTCTACGTCTACCCGTTGGCTGATTTCATCGACCTCGCTCCCGAAGTCGGTGGGATGGCCTACGACCTCCAGCAAATCCTTGCCGCCAAATCCAGTGACCCTGGTGAGATTCCCTTCCTACCGTTCTTCAATGCGGCCCAATTCTTCCAGGCGCAAGTGGCCTATCTCGACTTCCAGGGCGGCTCCGGAGTGCGCTTCGTAACCATGTACGGCCAGGCCGCCTATCCGGTAGATAATTACAACATTTTCTATACCTTCCAGGGCATCACCAGCGACCAGAAATACTACGTTTCCGCCATCTTCCCCATCAACCATCCCGCGCTCCCAGAAAGCGGCGATGAGATCATTGGCGATGACTGGGTTGGTTTCGATGAAAATTTTCCTACCTACATTGAAGATACCGTCGCACAGTTGAACACATATTCCGCCGACAGCTTCACTCCCGACCTGACCCAACTGGACGCCCTCATTCAGTCCATCCAGATTGACCGGTAAAGGAAACAACTATGCAAAAATCATTACGGTACATTACATTCGCTTCACTCTACTTCACACAAGGCACCATCCTGGGCTACTTCGCCTCCCTGAATGCCATTTACCTGCTTGAGCGCGGCATCAGCAAGGAGGATATCGGTGTTTTTGGCTTTATTGCATTGATTCCCTTCATACTCAAGATCTTCCTGGGAATACTCAGCGACAAGGTCAACCTGCTTGGTCTCGGCCACCGCAAACCTTACATCGTGCTTGGCCTCATCATTCAGATCCTCTGCCTGGTGATCGTGCCGTTCGTCGACCCGGCAGAAAGCTTTGCCCTCTTCATAGTTGTAGGCTTCGTGCTGCAACTGGGCATGGCCTGGTACGACACCTGCACGGATGGCCTGGCGCTGGACACTACTCCCGTCGAAGAAGAAGGCACCATCCAGGCCTTCATGGTCGGTGGACGCGCCGTCGGCGTGATCGTGGCCTCCGGTATCGCCGGTCTGGTGGCACAGAACGTCTCCTGGCAGGCTGTCTTCTGGACGCTGGCTGCCCTCACCCTGATACCGTTCTTCTTCCTGATGAACGTCAAAGAACCGCAGCGCACCAACGAACACCAATTCCAATGGGAAGCCTTTGCCGCATTCAAGGAACGCACCATCCTGTTCGTGGCCGCCCTCGGTTTCCTGGTCTTCCTGATCATCGTCGGCGCCGAACAGTTCGTCAATCCCTTCCTGCAAGAGTCATTCGGCATCTCTTTGAGCGTGGCCGGTTTTTACGGCATGGCCTGGGGTGGCGGGGTTGTGCTGGGCGGCATCTCCGGTGGGGCTTTGATGGCACGCCTCGGCAAGGGTAATTCGGTCAAACTGGGCCTGGCGATGGCTTTTGGATCGATCTTGCTGCTGGCTTTCATCCCCAATCCCGGCCTGGCCTGGGTGCTGGTACCGTTCTTTGGCGTGGCCTACGGCATCCAGCAAACCGTCTATTTCGCCCTGGCAATGCAATACACCGACACGCGCATCGCCGCTTCGATGTTCTCCATCCTGATGGCCGTGACCAACATCGGGCAAGGCGTAGGGTTGGCTGGCAGTGGTTTCCTGGCCGAAGCAACCAATTACCGCTGGACGTTCATTATCCTGGCCGCGCTCAATATCCTGGCCGTACCGCTCCTGCCATTGATCTTCAAACCCGCCGCGGGGGAAATCCCCGAACTCGCCGCCGCAG
>JBNKDB010000351.1:0-4844 GCA_050288045.1 Anaerolineales bacterium
CGGTCGATCAGGCCCCGGCCAAAACGGCCTCTGCCCATCTGGTAGCTGCTCATCGCCGTGGCCGCACTGATGCGCAGGTTGGCAATGAAAGGATACAGCGAAGCCAGCACCGGCACGGTCAGGCCGATCACGATCTGGAGGATGCTCGCCGATGGTGGGATGCGTACGTTTGAGAGGTCGAAGTTGAACAGTGCCGCCATGAACTGGCTGAGCCCTTTTGCCCCGACGATGCTCAGTGGGATAGATATGATCAGTGCCATCATACCGTAGAGCATCACCATCGCCAGGTACATGCCCAACAGTTGTTTGGTGCGCGCTCCGATCGCTTTCATCACTCCGATCTGGCGTTTTTGCTGTGCCAACAAGGCTGAAACGGTGTTGATGATCAGGAAAGCGCTCAAGAACAGCGAGAGCAGGCCGATGGTACCCATCAGCATCAATACGGCCTGGAGGATGTCGTCCAGCGGAAGCTGCCCCGGTTCGGCCGTCATGCTCATCGGGATGGTGTAACCGGTTTTCTCGGCCTTGTTTTTGACCCGATTGATGACGGCCTGGGCGTATTCTTTATCATTGGCGTTTTCGGTGACGATGTGCAGTTCGTTATAGCCGTAAGGCTGCCCCAGCCATTCCACGGTTTCGAAGGAGATATAGCCGTAGGGCGAGTTGTCGATCTGGGCGGGCATCTGCGCCAGGTCATGGGCCAGCCCGGCAATGCGAATCTGGCGCTGTTTACCGTCCGGCATTTCCAGCAGGAGCGTATCACCGACTTCTTTACCGATCACCGGTAGGGCGGCGCGCTCGATTAGGATTTCTTTTTCGGGTGGCGGCCAGGCTCCGCTTTCCGGCCAGACCTTGTTGACCTGCATGGCATCGAAATCCTCCACGGCGAAGATGACGATGTTTTGCCATTCGCCGGGAGCAACTTCGATGCGGGCGTAGATCGAGCGGCGGGCATCGGCCAGCGCCACGCCAGGCATATCCTGTACCGAGCGGATGAAGTCCTCATCGAAGGTTTCCAGCGTGAGCACCGTGCCGCTGGAGGGGTTGATGGCGGCGTAACTCTTATCGAGTTCGGTGGAGAGGATCGTACGCGCACTGATGATCGTACCCACTGCGAACAACCCCACGGCAATCGAGAGCACGATCAAGAACGTGCGTGTTTTGTTGCTCCAAAGGTCGTTAAAAATTTTATACCAGCGTGAACCAAACATGATAACTATCCTTCTGTTTCTGCGATGATTTCCCCGTCCGCCAGGGTGATACGGTGCGAGCCGCGCTCGGCCACGTCTGCATCGTGCGTAACCAGCAAGACGGTCTTGCCGCTTTCTACCAATTTCTCGAACAGGTCCAGCACGGCCCCCGCCGTCCCCGTATCCAGGCTGCCGGTCGGTTCGTCGGCTACCAGTAGTTGGGGATCGTTTGCCATGGCACGCGCAATCGCCACGCGCTGCTGCTGGCCGCCGGAGACTTCGCTGGGCAGTTTCCCGGCGTGCCCGGCGATCTCGACCTGTTCCAGTAATTGCAGGGCGCGCTGCTTACGTTCCCGGAGGGAGTACTTCCCAGCAAAGTCCATCGGCAACATTACGTTGTGCAGGATGGTGAGCGTGGGCAGCAGTTCGAAGGTCTGGAAGACCACCCCGACGTGCTGGCCGCGCCAGGCGGCGGCGTGGGCAGCGCTCAGTGCGTGGACGGGCACACCGTCCACTACGATCTCTCCATCCGTGCAGCCATCCAACCCGGTGATCATATTGATCAGCGTGGTCTTGCCCGCCCCGGATTTGCCGGTCACCACAAAGAATTCCCCGGCTTTCACTTGCAGGTCGATGCCTTTTAGGGCAACTACGTCACCGGCCATACTGTGGTATTGCTTGACGACCGCTTTCAGGTCAATCAAGGTGTTTTCGTTAGGTGTGTGCTCTGTCATGAGGTACCTCTGTTGCTGTGTGTTCTGGAATGTCTGCTCAAGCCTTGTTATCGCGCTCATCGACGATCTCGCCGTCGGCCAGCACCAGGGTGTGTAGGGCACGCCGGGCGAGGTCGTTGTCATGGGTGACCATCAGGATGGTCTTGCCGTCGTCGGCCAGTTCCTCGAACAAGGTAATCACGCGTTCGGTCGATTTCGAGTCCAGGTTGCCGGTCGGCTCGTCGGCGGCGATGATGACCGGATCGTTGGCCAGGGAACGGGCGATGGCGACACGCTGCTGTTCGCCGCCGGAGAGTGCCGCAGGGAGTTCGTGGGCGTATTGGACGACGTCCATGCGCTCCAACAACTGCATGGCGCGTCCCGGGCGTTCGCTGCGCGGGTATTTGTCGCCGTAGTCCATCGCCAGCATCA
Source organism: Anaerolineales bacterium (assembly GCA_050288045.1). GTDB lineage: Bacteria > Chloroflexota > Anaerolineae > Anaerolineales > UBA11579 > JAFGRA01. The sequence goes on from JBNKDB010000351.1 coordinate 2,336, forward strand.
CGTTCTCGACCGCGCTCAGTGTGGGCAGCAGTTGGAAGAACTGGAAGATCACACCCACACTCATGCCGCGCCAGATGGCGATCTGCTCTTCGTTCAGGCGGTGCACGGGGACGTTATCGATCACGACTTCGCCTTGCGTCGGGCGGTCGATGCCGGTGATCATATTGATCAGCGTGGACTTACCACTGCCGGATTTGCCGATGATCGACAGAAAACCGCCGCCGGGTACGTCCAGGTCGACGCCGTTCAGGGCGATAAAGTCCCCGGCAGGGGTGTGGTAGCTTTTTACGACCTGGCGCAGTTCTACGAGATTGGCGCTTTTATCGTGGCCGTTCATGCCGTTGATCTTCTTTTGCTGTTGTTTCAAACCAAACATAGCCGGTGTCCTGTTTTGGTTGTGTGGGTAAGCATCACAACCGGATATGCTCCCAGTTTACCGGGCAGGTAGGGGAAGTGTCATCCATCTAAAGGTGGATTGCAGGGTGGAGAATAGGGGAATCAAAAGCGCCGGGGGAACCGGCGCTGCATGTGGTGATGGTTACTTTCTTTTACTGATCCGTTTGCCGTCGATATACCAGCTCAACGCAAAACCAGCTAGCGTAGTGACTACGCCGATGACATGGCTCAAGGTAGGGGGCATGGTATTGGCGGCCACAATGCTGGCGTAGGGGCCAAGTACTGCACCGATCCAGATAGCAGAGCGGATTCGTTTTTGGAGTGTGAGCTTTGCCAGCAGCAGGTCGATTGCCAGCGTGCTCAAAATGATCGCCAGAAAGAGGCCAATGCCAAGCAATGCACCGGTTCCACGATAGATAATATACCCCCGGGCGCGCACAAATGCTGACGCCCAGATGAAAGCGACATAGCCCATAAAAGTGCTTCCAAAGCTAATTGAGGAGAGCAAAGAAGGCTTGGCGTTTTTCGTCAGTGTTGTTTCAGTGGAGTCGATTTCGTTCATAATTCCTCAATCGGACAGAAGGGATTGTTATCTGTCTTCAGCGGATAGCTCTGTATAACAATGGTCACAATAGGCATGGCCTTGCATCAGGGTTTTGGTGCGGTCGAATTTGACGTCGGCGTTGAAGCCCACTACGGATGGTTCGTCGGTCAGGCAGACGAGGTGATAGAGCCATTTTTCTGCGCCCAGCGCCTTGGCAAGTTCGTACATCGAGCATTGGGTAACGTGAAATTGGGTCTGATTGCTTTTCTTCTCGGAGGTAAATTCAAAGCCCACCTCTGGGAGCGGCCCCCACAGCAGTTCGAGAAATTTTTCCAGTGAATTATCTCCCGTTTCTACGCCAACCTGCCGCCAATTTCGTTGGCAATTGGTGAAAATGATTTTGTCGATCACGGCAAGCATGTCCGATTCTGAGAATTTATCCGCCAGCTCGTTCAGCAGGTCGAGGCGGTTCTCATTTATCCAGCGCGCTGAGAGTTCTTGCTGGATGGCGGATTGGGTAGCGTCAGCGAAAAGGGTGGCATTATCGGGATGGGTGATGATCTTGTCCAGCCAACTGATATGTTCTGCGATGTAATCGGTGGTCATTGTGTTTTCCTATTGTGGATTGGGGTTCTGGTAGCCGTTCAATGTTTGGCCGCAGTTTTCGCAGGCCAGATCCCACCAGGTGGCTTCCTGCCCACATTCGGGGCAGGACCAACGCGTTTTGACCTGCTCCAGCCAGGCGGTTTTGCCTACCTGGGCGATGACTTCCATATAGCCGTACACTTCCTGGTGATAAGGGTAGGTGGGATCGTTCTTGAAAGCGTCTAGATCTTCACAGGGATATTGATCGCATTGGTAGCAAAAATCCAGTCCCTTTTCTTGGGCGCAGGCTTTTAGCGTACACGTTGAGCACCAACCTGCTTTGATCTGGTCACTTTTACATCCCATGCAGGTGACTTCTCCTGTACCGGCCTTGGAGGCTAACAGGACTGGGCAGGCCCCACAGTACAAGCCGCAATAGCCATCTAAATGATACTCCATAGTTTGTACATTCTCCTCTATTTCAATGCTGTCTTTATAGCAAGCTCAACTCCCGGGCGCGTGCCACGGCCTGCGTGCGTTTGGAAACGTCCAGCTTGCGGTAAATATTGTTGATATGGCTCTTGACCGTGCTCAAGGCGATGTAGAGCGTGTCGGCGATCTCTTTGTTGGAATAGCCGTTGGCAATCAATTCCAGCACTTCGATTTCGCGTTCGCTGAGTTCTTCTACCAGCAGGTGGCCTGCCAGCGTACTGATCGGACTGGATGTGGGCTTTTGTGACGAAGCGGGAGTCTCGACGCGGTCGCCTTTTTCCTCCTGGAAGGTGAGCAGCAGCTTGCCGACGTAATCGCTCAATTCATGGCCGCGCGGCAGTTGGCGGTAGAATGCCAGCAGGAAGGCTTCCATTTCAACCCCAATTTCGACGAAGGTGCGGATGAAGTTTTCCGGGGCGGCGCGCGTCAGGGCGGCTTCCAGGTGGCCGAAGGCTTCTGCGGCGTTGCCGAGCAGGTGGTCGGCCAGGGCGT
>JBNKDB010000352.1:0-3201 GCA_050288045.1 Anaerolineales bacterium
GGAAAAGATACTGGTCCCCTTTGCCGACCCACAGGTTGCCTTGAGTTACGGCAAACAGCGCGGCACGGATACCACCCAATACTCCGAGCACCAATTCTTCCGCCAGTGGTTCCCAGATACCCCTAACCCCATCCAACCACATCCCTTCTGCAACAACGCCAACGCCGCCATCCGCCGCGAACTCTGGCAGCAGTATCCCTACGACGAGTCCCTGACCGGCCTAGAAGACCTTGCCTGGGCCAAGTGGGCCATGCAGCAAGGCCATCGCATTACCTACGTACCCGAAGCCGAGATCATTCACGTGCACGCCGAAAGACCTCACCAGGTCTACAATCGCTTCCGGCGCGAGGCAATGGCTTTCAAACACATCTTCCCAGACGAGACTTTCAACTTATGGGATTTTGCCCGCCTGTATATTTCCAATGTATTGAACGACCTGTGGCATGCCACGCGTGAAGGCGTGCTGTTCGCCAACCTGTACAGTGTGCTGTGGTTCCGCCTGATGCAGTTCTGGGGCACCTATCGCGGCTACCGCCAATCCGGCATGGTCACTGCCCAACTACGCCAGGTCTTCTACTATCCACCCGGTCTGTCCGCCAAACCCGACTCGGTACGCGATGTAAAGCCGATCGATTATGGAGAGAAAGTGGATCGGTAAACGGGAAAACAGGTACACAGGGAAATAAGTAGACAGGACTTCTTCGTGGCGCTTAGGCTAATGTCGCAGACAGCTTCAGGCCGGTAGATTGTCGGTGCAGCTTTAACTGCCGTCGAACACACAAGCTTTCAGTTTCTCGACAGCCAGCTATTCCCTCAATATTTGACACGGCACAGCAAAGACCAATCAGTGCCTCAGTGAACTTCAGTGTTTCTGTGATTCATCTCCCTCGGCGGCTGAAGCCGCCTGCAACGGAGGCATAAACGCTTTTACTTGAGCGTGCCTTGTTTCCTTATCTCCGTAATTCCCTGTATTCCTGTTTCCTTGTCTGCCCCGATTTGCGGTAAGATATTGGCATCTAGATCCATACATGAGGAGTGAATCCCTATGTTCGATGCGCGTATCGTTGCCCTGGTGCCCATGCGCCATAATTCCGAACGGGTGCCCGGCAAGAACTACCGCCCACTGGCCGGAAAACCACTGTTCCACCACATCATCGGCACGCTACTGCAATGCCCGCAAATCGCCGAGATCGTCGTCGATACCGACAGTCCGCCGGTTATGGAAGGCTTGCGTACACACTTCCCACAGGTAACGCTGATCGATCGTCCGGAAGACCTGCGCGCCGGGGAAATCCCCATGAACCAGATCCTGCTGCACGATACCGCTCAGGTTCCGGCCGACTTCTACCTGCAAACCCACAGCACCAATCCGCTGCTCAAACCGGAGACCGTCTCCAGGGCCATTACTGCCTTCCTGGACGCCTACCCGCAACACGACTCACTCTTCTCCGTCACTCGCTGGCAAACGCGCCTCTACGATGCCGCCGGCAAGGCCATCAACCACAACCCCCACGAACTACTGCGCACCCAGGACCTGCCACCGGTCTTCGAGGAAAATTCCTGCCTGTACCTGTTTACGCGCGAGAACCTCGCCAAATACGACCACCGCATTGGGCCAAAGGCGCTGATGTTCGAGATCGACGCTTCTGAGGCCTGGGATATCGATGTGGAACTCGATTTCGCGTTGTGCGATTTCCTGCTTGGACGCGCAGCGCAGGGGTTGTAAGGATCATATTCTGTGGTATATTCAGGCGTTGAATTTAGAAATGAGGCGCCGAGTGATCGGTAATCAGGTACCCAGGAAACACACCCGCCCTGCTCTTTTTCAAGGGTAGCCGTCAGGCCGGGAAGGGGTTCAAAAAAGCAGCCCTGATTACTCCGTGCCCCGGTGCCTGGTCACTTGTCTACAAAATTTCTGCATACAAAGGTTGAATCAACCATGACCCAAACCGTACTACTATCTGCCCCCTATTTGATCCCTTTCATGGATCGCTTCCAACCAGTCTTCGCCGATTTCGGCGTGGAGGTGATCGTCGCCCCGGTGGCCGAGCGGCTGGAAGAAGAAGACATCCTGGCCCACGCCGGGCAATTCGACGGCGCCATCTGCGGCGATGACCGCTACACCGCCCGCGTGATCGAAGCCTGCGCCCCGCGCCTCAAGGTGATCTCCAAATGGGGCACCGGCATCGACTCGCTCGACAAGGAAGCCGCCGCCCGTTTCGGCGTGGCGATCATGAACACCCCAGATGCCTTCACCGTGCCGGTCTCCGACACCGTGCTGGGCTATATTCTGGCCTTCGCCCGCCGCCAACCGTGGATGGACAAAGCCATGAAAGCCGGTATGTGGGACAAAATTCCAGGGCGCACGCTGCACGAGTGCACGTTGGGCATCATCGGCGTAGGCCGCATCGGTAAAGCCATCGCCCGCAAGGCCAAAGCCTTCGGTATGCCGCTGCTGGGCACCGACATCATCGAAGTCTCGCCCGGTTTCCTGATCGAAACCGGCATGGAAATGACCTCCCTGGACGACCTGTTGGCGCGTTCCGACTTCGTCAGCCTGAACTGTGACCTCAACCCCACCAGCCGCGGCCTGGTCAACGCCGGAACATTGGCAAAGGCCAAGCCCGGCTCAGTCTTCATCAATACCTCACGCGGTCCGGTCGTAGTCGAAAAAGACCTGATCGCCGCCCTGCAATCCGGGCAGATTGGCGGGGCAGCCCTGGACGTCTTCGAGTTCGAGCCGCTGCCCGCAGACAGCCCGCTGAAAGCTATGGATAACGTTATGCTGGCCCCACACAATGCCAACTCCAGTGCCACCGCCTGGGAACGCGTGCATTGGAACACGATCCACAACCTGTTCAAGGGGTTGGGCCTGGCTTATCAAGATTTAGACCCTGCAAAATACAGCTAAGGAGCAAACTGTGCAAGAAACTCGTACGATGTTGATCACGGGTGCCGCCGGGGGGATTGGGCGCGCCACCGTGAAAGTCTTTGCCGAACACGGCTGGTACGTGATCGGGGCAGACCGCAACGAATTTGGGGAAACTTTCCCCGAAAACGGAACCTTCATTCAATTAGGAATCGAAAACGAAGCACAGCTCGATGCCATCTTCGAGCAAGTCTCCAAGATCACCGGCCAGCTCAATGCGCTGGTCAACAACGCCGCCATCCAGTTCGCCAAGCCGCTGGTCGAAACTAGTG
>JBNKDB010000353.1:0-3740 GCA_050288045.1 Anaerolineales bacterium
CGGTCAGGATCAGCCGTTTCCCATTGCTTGACCGCTGCCACTGCATTGAGCACGTCAATGGTATTGCCTTGATCGAAATATGTATTTACCGGCTCGCCTTCCGAGTTCCCGTTACCGCGATAATCAGCCCGCAGGACGATGTAGCCATTACTTGCAAATGCATCCATATAAGCAATATATCCCACGGTACTGCTGTAATCCTCTGGCGGGATATAACCATGATTGAACACAATCACCGGCCAACCGGCTTCGGGCATCTCCCCGTTTGGGACGAGGAATAATGCATAATTCTTATTTCCCTCAGAATAATACGAAACCATATAACGATTGTAAGTCTCCTCTGGCTCGAGTTCTTCCTCAATCACCAACTCGCCGGCATAACTTTGCTGTTGGAGATATTCCACACTCAGCGGATGCGCCGGGGTCACAGTTGGCGTGATCGTAGGTGTTGAAGTTAATGTTGGCGTGCGCGTTTGCGTTGGCACCGGAGAAGCCGTTGCCGTATTCAATGGTTGCGGTGTGTCCTCAGAAGCGGATTCATTGGTTACAATTTGAGCAACCGAGCCGCAGGCCGAGAGCAACAATCCAACCACAATAACAAAAGTTCTTGTTTTCAATCTATCCATGCTAGGCTCCACAACAAACCCGCTTATTCAACCCCGGGAATAGATGCTGCCTGTTCCCCATCCGAGGTTCGATAAGCGGGTCATTTTGGATAAGAGCATCAAATGCTGTGCAATTATCCGCGCTCGATTTGAATTAAATCTTTGGTCCAGCCCCAGCCACATCCGCCGGAGTATCCGGGGCATACTTCTTGAAAGTGCTGACGAAGCGCGCGGCGAGCTGCTTATACTTGTTCCAATACTCTTCTTCACTCGGCCAGGATTTTGCCGGGCGCAGCACTTCTGATGGAACATCCGGGGCACTGGTGGGCACCTCGAAACCAAATATTGGATCGGTGTAATACTCCACATCCAACAGTGCGCCATTCAAGGCTGCTGTCAATAGGGCACGCGTGTGCCGGATACTGATGCGTTTACCGACCCCATACGGGCCGCCCACCCAACCGGTGTTCAACAACCAGCAATTGACGTTATACCGTTCGATCTTCTGGCGCAGCAATTCGGCATAGTAAGCCGGGTGATGTACCATGAACGGCGCCCCAAAACAGGCGCTGAAGGCGATCTCCGGCTCTTCACCCAGGCCCACTTCCGTGCCCCCCACCTTCGACGTATACCCGGAAATGAAGTGGTACAGGGCTTGCTCGGTGCTCAGCTTGGCGATTGGTGGCATCACCCCTTGGGCATCACAGGTCAGGAAGATAATATTCTTGGGATGTCCGCCTCTCTTCTCTGGTAAGGCATTTTCGATGTAATGCAGCGGATACGAGCCGCGCGTATTCTCGGTGATCTCATCATCATCCAGGTCGATCTTGCGAGAAATCGGATCGTAGATCACGTTTTCCAGGATCGAGCCAAACTGGTGGATGGCCTGGTAGATTTGCGGTTCGGCACTCGCCGATAGCTGGATCACCTTAGCGTAGCTGCCGCCTTCAAAATTGAACACGCCATCATCGCTCCAGCCGTGCTCGTCGTCACCGATCAGCCCACGGTTAGGGTCCGCTGACAACGTGGTCTTACCAGTGCCGGACAGGCCGAAGAACAAAGCCACATCATCCGGGTCATCCCCCATGTTAGCCGAGCAGTGCATGGTCATCACACCTTCCAATGGCAGCAGATAGTTCATCACCGTAAAAATCGATTTCTTGATCTCGCCGCCATAACCGGAATCGCCAATAATTGCGATGCGCTGTTCAAAGTTGAGGATGATGAACGTACTGGAGCGCGTGCCATCAATCGGGCCAAAAGCCTGGAAGGAAGGCACAGCCAACACGGTAAAATCGGGGACGTGGTTGCGGTATTCCTCGCGCGATTCGGGTAAGATGAACATGTTGCGCGCAAATAGACTATGCCAGGCATATTCGGTAATGATGCGTACAGAGCGGCGATAATTCATGTCCGCCCCAGCATAACAATCCTGCACAAAAAGATCGCGGCTCTGCAAATAGCCCTGCAAACGGCCAAAAATTTCGTTGAATTTATCCGCACCAATCGGCCGGTTGTATTCACCCCACCAGATATTGTCTTCCGTGGTAGGTTCACGCACCACATATTTATCCTGGGCAGCACGCGCCGTGTGTTTACCTGAATAGACCACTAACGGTCCCTGCGCCGTAATCTGCCCTTCGCGGCGGAAGATCACTTCCTCGTACAACGCCTCGGTCGGCAAGTTCCAATAAACCATATTCAGGTTTCTCAGTCCGTGGTTTGCCAGGCCGTAATCACTCTTTAATTCAGCCGCCTGGTCTTGTGCGGGTGTTTTAATATTCAATAAATTGTTCATAGCCAATCCCTCACCAATTTGCGATCTCCAATGTAAATTTCATTTGGCGCATCCGGGTCCAATGCCCAGCGAATCCGCTCGATTCCTTCTTTGATTTCTTTGATCGTTCCACTGTAACTTAAACGCATGTAACCTTCCATACCGAAGGACTTCCCAGGAACGGTTACGACCAGGGCTTTTCTGAGTAAAAACTGTGCCAGAGCAACCGAATCCGCATTATATGCCCGAAAATCAGGCAGCACGTAAAATGTACCCTGCGGTTTGGTGACTACCAAGTCGCTCATTGTACGCAATTCCTGTAACATCACGTCGCGGTTGTTCTGGATGTTCAGTCGCAAGTTCTCGACGACACTTTGAATACCGGTCAGTGCGCCTTCTGCTGCCGCCTGGGAAAGCACCGACGGGCAAGAAGTAGTCTGCGCCTGAACATTGTTCATCACTTCAACCAACTTCCGGCTGCCAACCGCCCAACCAATCCGGAATCCGGTCATACCATACACCTTGGAAACACCGTTGATGATAAATATCTTTGAATCATCGACATCATACTTGGAATACTTGTAAGCCGGCACAGCCTGCACGCCATCGAAAACCAGCTTATGGTAAATATCATCCATAATGACATAGATGTCACGCTGTTCGCAAAATTCCACGATCTCAGCAATGAATTCTTCCGGATAGACCATTCCTGAAGGATTGCTGGGGCTGTTGATGATGATCGCTTTTGTATAGGAACTCACAGCCTCTTCGATATCTTCCATGCGCGGGTAGAAGGTGCCATCCTCTGGAGTCACCACTACCGGAATGCCATAGACCATCTTAACCATTTCCGGGTAGCTTACCCAATACGGCGCCAATAAAATGACTTCATCCTGCGGATTAATGATCGAAAACAAAATATTATAGAGCGCTTGTTTGGCCCCCGTGGAAACGATCACGTTTTCGGGCGCAACCAGACGATTGTAATTCTCTTCGGTATAACGAATGATCGCTTTCTTCAAAGAGGGCAACCCATCTGTGGGAGCATACTTGATATCCCCTTCCTTAAGTTTCGCTGCAGAACCCAAGATCGCTGTAATTGGGGCCTGGTTCTTCGGCTCGCCGATTCCCAAATGAATTATGGGTTCGCCGCGGGCGCGCATGTTACGAGCCTCTTCATTCAAACGCAGGGTCTCAGAAGCTTCAATTGAACGAGCAAGCGTGCTGATACTCATACGGGTTGACCTCCAAGTCATCCATCGTGCTTAAAAATATTTCCGGCGCCCTGCATCACCAAATACTCAAATATGGCAAAAGGAAGAATCCATTAGGGGCCGGAATTGTTTAGAAGTTATAAC
>JBNKDB010000354.1:0-8670 GCA_050288045.1 Anaerolineales bacterium
ATCCCGAAGTACAGAAACCCGGTGGCTGATCTCAATCACCTCGTGCAGTTTATGAGAAATAAAGATCAGGGCATGCCCATCATCGATCATCTGGCGCATTGTCACAAAAAATTCATCGACTTCCTGAGGCGTGAGGACAGCTGTTGGTTCATCCAAGATCAGCAGCGCCGCCCCGCGATACAAGGCTTTGATGATTTCTACTCTCTGCTGTTGCCCAACTGCCAATTGCCAAATATAGGCATCCGGATCAACCTGCAAGCCATAGATTTCTGCCAATTCCAGGATTCGTTCAGATACTTTATCCAGATCTGTAAGTATTCCTCGCGAGGATGGCAGCCCCAGGGCAACATTTTCGGCCACAGTTAATGTTTCCACCAGCATGAAGTGTTGATGGATCATTCCGATGCCCAGATCGATCGAATCCACCGGGGAATGTATGGTTACTTCTTTCCCATCTAGTTTGATCTTACCCTCTTCAGGCTGATATAAGCCATATAGGATCTTCATCAACGTGCTTTTTCCTGCGCCATTTTCACCCAGGAGTGCGTGCACCTCACCGGCTCTTACATCAAAGTTCACATTTCTGTTCGCAATTACACCTGGAAATCGCTTCGTGATATTCAGCATCTCCAAATGCGAGATCATCGCTTGTCCAGAGGGAAGCAATTGGGGTTCTGTCATCGCTGATCGTTTCCTCAAAACTCGTTACTAATCAATAAAACCAGGGGAGGCAGTGTTTCACTGCCTCCCCAAAATCTAACAATTCTAAGGTAAGACTGTGATAGAGCCATCCACAATGCCGTCAATTGCAGCCTGGGCGGCAGCTTTGACATCATCCGAAAGCGGATAGGCATCATTGAATTCGACTTCCAGTCCACCATTCTCAAGGTCGATCAGGAAGGATTGCCCGCCATATGTCTGGCCTTCGATCAAGGAGATCATTTCCTTGAGGACAACTTCCCAGCGATACACCTGGTTGGCAACCACGATATCTGGAGCCAGAGAAGTTTGGCTGGATTGGGTACCGAACCAAAGGACGCCATCTTCTTCTGCGACACCAATCGCACCCACAACCATCTGGGCGGTACCGGTCAGCACGTCTGCACCTGCCCCACTGTGGGTCTGTGCAGCTTCTGAAGCCAAAGCCACGTCTGAGAAAGAGCCAATCCAGTTGGTATTTACCTGGGCAGCGTCATTGGTGGCGGCCACGCCCGCAGTAAACCCATCCACATACAATTTGGCATCTCCAGTCTCAATTGGGCCAATGACGCCGATGGTGGCACTTTCTGAAAGCATTGCTGCCATCACGCCCATCACATACCCACCCTCTTCCGCGCGCGCCTCGTAGGCAAACACATTATCCAGGCCGAAAGTATCGACCGTGGTGCCCCAGGCGAATGCGGTCTCTGGGAAATCTGGCGCGATTTCTTGTAGAGAACTGCCGTATTGTGAACCGTGCGCAATGATAAGGTTATAACCTTCACTGGCATAATCACGGATTGCTGCAGCAGCATCATCTACCACAAACATGTTTTCAGAGTACACAAACTCAAATTTGTCTTCGCCACGCTCTGCCTGAATAGCGAGAAGCGCATCATACATTGACTGGCTGAAGGCAAGGTCATTGATTGCACTGGGCATTACAACGGCGACTCGAAACACCTCAGGGGCAGCATCTCCGCCGCCACCACCACAACCAGCCAAAATCATTGTGGCGAGAACGAACAGTACCAGGATTTTAGTATACGTTTTCATCTTATCTTCTTCTCCTTAATATATTGGTAAACAGGATGATCATACAACAGATATTTTTCCAAGGCACCTCCTTATTTTAATGTCCGCGCTCGAACGGCTTGGTAAGCGCGGATGGGGGTCTAGCTCTTTGAACGGTAATTACCAAAGCAATAATGGTAAGCACATACGGCATCATCACTGCAAAATCTGAAGGGATGGGGATATTCAACACCTGGACCCACAGTTGCAGCGAGTTGACCATTGAGAAAAGCAACGCGCCGCCCATTACAGCAAACGGCCGCCATCCACCAAAATAAACCAGTGCCACCGCGATGAATCCCAGGCCACTGGTCATGTTTTGCTGGAATACATTCAGCAACGCAATCGAAAGGGATGCGCCTGCCAATCCGGAAAGTGCGCCCCCCAATGAAATTGTAAAATAGCGTACCCTGGCAACACTCACACCTAGAGAATCTGCCGCCTCTGGCGATTCTCCTACTGCCCTGATCTTAAGTCCCAGCGTAGTTTTATTTAAAACAAACCAGGCGACAAATACCAGCAAATAAGCCCCATAAACCAAAATGTTCTGGCTGAACAGGATTTCCCCAATGATTGGGATATCGCTCAAATAAGGAATATAGATCGCATGGAAACCGCTGACTGTCTCCACAGTCCCGAGCATCTTTTGAAACAACAGATCGCTAAGACCTAATCCGAAAAGATAGAACCCAATGCCGCTGATCCCCTGTTCGGCTTTAAGGTTTACGCTGACAAAGGCCATTGCCAAGCCCATCAGCAATCCAGAAATGATCGCGGCCAATAATCCCAACCACAGGTTGCCGGTCGTGAATGAAACATAAAAAGCGGCGAAGGCTCCGATCAGCATCTGGCCTTCCACGCCGAGGTTCAGCACGCCGCTCCGTTGGCTGAATGTCTCGCCAATAGCCGCATAAAGATAAGGAGTTGCCAGGCGGATGCCCGAAGCTAAAATGCCAACCAGCACAGCCTCAGTAAATAAATTTTCGATCATGATCCCTCCTCCTCACTTCCAGAGTGATTGGCTAGTGGTGGGGAGTGTACGTCAACGATTTCCTCCTCAATAGTAGCCTCGGTTCGACGTTTGGTTTCTCGCTGGCGTCGCCAAATTTCACTGCTCACCACAAAGATCACCACCAGCCCATTCAGCGCGGTGATAACCGCAGAAGGGACCTGAACAACGCGCTGCAACTTATTCGCTCCCACCAGCAGCGCACCGAAAAAGAATGATGCCGGGATAACGCCTAGCGGATGGAGTTGCCCAAATAATGCCGCCACAATGCCGTTGAACCCTGCGCTGCCTGTGAACCCGGTGGCAGAACCGTCAGTGATCATCCGGTGATTGACACCAAATACCTGAATCGCTCCGGCCAGGCCAGCAAACGCCCCACTGAGCAGCAATGCCATGACAACCTGTCGTTTGACATCAATTCCTGCATAGCGAGAAGCCGACTGGTTCTCTCCAACCGCTCTGATCTTATAGCCAAGCGTCGTCCGCCAAAGCAGGATATAGACCACCCCGGCAAGTACTACTGCGATAAGCGCACCTAAATGTAAACGGGTGGGAATGAGGCGCGGCAGGTCAAATGCTTTAGCCAACCTGGCGGTTTGGGGGATTTTCGAAGCGCTGGATGCCTGCACCGGATCGATCATCGGTCCTGAAAGCAAGAAATTCATTAACTGGACGGCGATTGCATTCATCATGATCGTGCTTAGGATCTCATTCACACCGAAATAGGCTTTTAATGCGCCCGGAATTCCTCCCCAAATAGCCCCGCCCAGAAATCCAACCAACAACGCAGCAATGATCATCACGGCTCCAGGCCATTCCGGAAAAGCAAGCCCCAGTGCCGTTGCCAGAAGCGCCCCCATGATCATTTGCCCTTCACCACCAATGTTGATCACATTTCCACGGAAAGAGATGCAAATACCAAGGCCAATCAACAGCAATGGGGTGGCCTTCACAACGGTATCCGCAAGCGCATTTGTGCTACCAAAAGCCCCCTCAAGCAGCGCACCGAATGCTTCAAGCGGATTTGCCCCAAGAATGATCAAAACTACCGCACCTACAGCCAATGCAGCCAACACAGCAAAGACCGGCAGAAGCGCATCTATCGTCTTTGACATTACTTCAGATTGAAGCCATTTTCTCATTGATCAACCATCCTTGTGCAGTTTAGTTATGGTTTCCAATCTATCTTACAGTTTTTCGATAATCCAGATCTCCAGTAATTTCCCGGTTAGCTCAATTATCGATTCTCCTCAACTCTATCGGTTTCCTTCTTTAACGCTAATCGCAGCCAATCCCGATCGATTGGAAAAGTCTTTACCTTACCATGGGATGCGCCCTTGCTGAATACCAAGTAGAAGTTCTGTACCACCTGCCAGTACAGCAAATTCTCCCTCCGCTTGGTTAATTTCCGCAAGGGCGTCATCGATACTATTTGAATAATGGTAAATTTGGTAAGTTTTCATAGGTCGGCGAAAGGAAAAGCGGCACTTTTCATGGGAGCATATCCCACGCCGCAGCAGACTCAGTATTGTCCACTACGACCACCGATCCAACATGCTCATTGTAGCATAAAACAAGATAATCAAAAAACTTGTCTAGTCAGGGTGGCAAAATCCATTTTCTCAACTGCGTCCTATTGAACAAACAAAACCTTTTTACGCACCAAACTTCAATTCTATATTTTTCTCCTTTACTCAAAACTATTTAAAAAAACCGCTCAATATCAATACTGAATGTAATCCAAGTATGGCGTTTGCTTCGCAAACGCCGAATCAAAAAAACACCCTGAGTGGGTGTTTTTTGATCAGTGCCCCCACGGAGATTCGAACTCCGGTCTTAGCCTTGAAAGGGCTACGTCCTGGTCCCCTAGACGATGGGGGCGTCTGATTTAAGCCACAGGATTTTACCATTGCCTGACAACTCGGTCAAGCATTAGGGAGAAATTGGTGTAAATATTTCCGGGTGCTCGACCACGCCAATCCGGTTGAGCGGCCAATAGATGAACACGGCTTTGCCGATCACCGAATCTTCGGGCAATGCGCCCCACTCACGTGAATCGGAAGAGTTGTTGCGATTATCCCCCATCACAAAGACCGAACCTTCCGGCACCGTGGTCTTGGGGAATTCGCTGACCGGCGGTGCAAGGATATACGGTTCGTTCAACACCTGCCCGTTGACGTATACCTTCCCTTTGCTGACCTCCACCGTGTCACCCGGCAGGCCGATCACACGCTTGATGTAGTCCTCGTAAGGGTTATATGGATAAGGGAAAACGATCACGTCCCCGTAATCGAAATCGCCGAATTTATAGGCCAGACGGCTGACAATCACCCGGTCGGCATTATGGAAGCTGGGCAGCATACTATCGCCATCGACCAGGATGCGGGCAGAGACCAGATTGATCCCGACGAACAAGATCACTGCTAAGAGCAAAGTCTGCACGACCTCGATCATCACCGCCCGGAGCGATTCTGGAGCTTCAGGCTGGTCTTCTGCATCAACCCGAAGTTTCTCGCGATAGGCATCCATGGCCTGATCTTCCAACGGCACATACATCAACGGCGGTCTTTCAAGTTCTGGTTTAAACTCAACCTCAAGTACGCTTTCCACAACCGCGGGAGTGATCTCCGGCACAACCGTTTCTTCAATTGGCGGCGGCGGTGGCGACTCCGGCTTAGGTTTCTTGACGCGCTCACCGGGCGCAGCTTCAGAAGAAGCCACCGTGATCAGCGGTTCGGTGGGTAGTTGAGGAGCTGCTTTCGCTTCTACTCCCACTTCGACCACTTCGCTATCCGCGGGATCGAGCGGTGGCAAATCCCCCACCATATGCTGCACGGAATTGACTTCGTCCAGATCGTCAAGCGTTTCCTGGACAAGCTCGGGCGCGCCTTCAAGCGCAGCTTTTACCGAAGCCTTCAGCCGGCCGTGCGCCTTACCGTTGGTATCTCCGGGGGAATGAGCAGGCGGCAAATTGCCGCGCGACTTTTCGAGGCCGTTCCCACCGGGGACTTGGGTCTCGTGGTGCTGTTCGAAAAGATCATCGAAAAGCGAATCGACCTCCTGGCCGATTTTTTTCTTGTATTTGTCGCTTTTACGTGCCATAAAATGCTCTACGTTCGATTAAACCAGTACACATATTATGCCACAATTCCCCTAATTCCCCGTGTGAGCTTCTTAATAATTACATGTCATTCTTGACCAGTATGTCAATTTCCACCCTCGTTGTTCCCCAGCCTTTACCTGCGGTCACGCGCCCGGAAAACCAGCCGGATCGGGGTACCCAGGAAGCTGTACGCCTCCCGGAAACGGTTCTCGAGATAGCGTTTGTACGTAAAATGCACCAGCGTGGGGTCATTGACATGGATCAAAAAGGTGGGTGGTTCGCTGCGTACCTGCGAGCCGTAGAGGATTTTCAGATGCTTCCCGGCGCGTGAAGGCGCTGGGTGGCGTTCTTGCGCACTGCGCAAGATACGATTCACCTGCGAGGTTGGCAGGCGCAGCAAGCGTTCCTCCTGCACTTGCAAAGCAGTTGGCAGAACCTGGTTGACACGCTGGCCTGTTTTGGCAGAAATGAACAGCACCGGCACGTAATCGAGGAAGTTCAAGTTCGAGCGGACGTGCTGCTTGTACGATTCCATGGTGTGGGTATCTTTTTCAAGCGCATCCCATTTATTGACCACCACGACCACACTCTTCCACTCATCCAGGATGAACCCGGCGATATGCATATCCTGGGAAGTAATCCCCGTTGTTGCATCGACCACCAGCAGCGCCACATCGGCCCTTGAGATGGCCCGCATGGCGCGGATCACGCTGTACTTTTCCACGCCCGGTTCGATCTTGCCCCGGCGGCGAATCCCGGCTGTATCGATCAGGGTGATCGGCACATCCTCGAACTCAATATAAGAGTCGACCGCATCTCGCGTGGTGCCTGCGATCGGGCTGACGATGGCGCGTTCCTCTCCCAGCAACCGGTTGAGCAGGCTCGACTTACCGGCATTGGGTTTACCTACAATCGCGATGTGGACCGATTCGTCCTCTTTTTCCTCGAATTCCGTCTTTTCGGTACCCAAAGCCGCCACCAGCACATCGAGCATATCACCTACACCGGTACCATGCTGGGCAGAGATGGGATACGGCTCCCCCATCCCCAGTTCGTAGAATTCATATATCTGCTCGCGGCGGGCCTTGTTTTCACATTTATTGACCACCAGGATCACAGGGGGCATCAGCTTGCCGTCCTGATCGGTCTGGAACCTGCGCAGGATCTCGGCCACTTCACGGTCGGCAGGTGTGACTCCATGTTCGACATCTACCAGGAACAGGACCGCATCGGCATCTCGTACCGCCACCTCGGCCTGTGTGCGGATCTCGTTGATGAACTCTTTCGAGCCTACTGAGAGCGGCTCACGCCCCTCGCCTACACGCACGGAAACCGGATCGATGCCGCCCGTATCCACAACGATAAATTCCACCCCAATCCAATCCGACTCGGCGTGCAGTCGGTCACGTGTGGTGCCGGGAATATCATCGACCACTGCCAACCGTTCCCCTGCCAACCGGTTGAATAGGGTACTCTTACCTACATTGGGACGCCCTACCAGGGCAACTACAGGTTTATGCATGCTGTTTACTCACGTTTAAGGATTTATTGTCGCCTCAAGCGTACCGGTAACCGCAGGGGTCGGTGTTACCGTGGCAGTTGGCGTAAAGGTGCTGGTTGCTGTCGGCGTCGGAGTGCGCGTCGGTGTTGGCGTCACGGTTGGCGCTTCCCAGCCAAAAGGCGTCGGCGATGGGGTCGGCCTCAATACGATATTCACCTCAACTGATGCAGGCAAGATCGACTCGACCTGAACCTTTTCAGGCAAAATATCGGCCGAAGGTGCCAACGTATAGATGCCTTCTTCCAGGTCGGTTACATCGATGAACAGGCGCACATCGCCGTCTTGCAAGGTATCCAGGATCGGCAGCGGTCCAGACAGGATCACGTCCACCGTATCAGGTGAAACCTGGGCTTCCAGGCGGGCAGGCAGTCCAACCACCTCGACCGGGATGGAGATAGTCGTGCTGCTTTCCAGCGCCGCAATCCCGACCTGCACCAATACGCTCTGCTCCAGGCCCTCTTCACCAACCACCGAGATACCATCAGCCAGGTCGAGCGCCAGACGCATTTCAATATCATCATCTGCCCCATCTAAATCCAGCGCTTCGGTGCGCACAAAACCGGGCAATTCCTGCACCAGCGAGGGATCGGAGGAAAAGATCGTCACCGTCGGCGGCGACACCGTAATATTGGTTACCCGGTAACCATTGGCCGGCTGCCCAACCGTCTGTACGGCCACGGCGACATCCCGGTAGCCTCCGGCCTGGGCAATCGTTTGAATAAGCGTCACCCTTTCCGGGCTGAGCGTCAACCCGGAAATCGCCTGTCCATCGGCATCCACCGGGCGTAAATTCACTTCCTGGGTCACCGATTCGCGGGTATTGGCAATATTCAGGATAGCCTGCACTTCCGCAATTTGATCTACTAAAGTTTTAGAACCGGAAACCTCGACCGCATCTACGTCCAGGGATAAATCCTCCACCTGGAATCCCAGCGCCGGTTGCCCGTTCACCACCGGCTGGATCGGGAATTCTTCGGTTACCAATTGTTCCAGGGTAATCTTGACCTTCGAGGGGATGACCTCCTCGATCTGCACCGGGGTGGCATCGACTACAATTTTCACATCGACATCGTAAGTTCCGGGCCCCAAGCCGGCCAGATCGAGTTCAGCGCTAATCAAGCCACTGCTGCTCTCTAATTGGTCCCAGATAGATTGCGGGGCACGCAAGCGGGCAGTCACAGTCGAAGGTGGGGTCCCGTCCAGCAATAAACTCTCCTGCTGGCC
>JBNKDB010000355.1:0-2836 GCA_050288045.1 Anaerolineales bacterium
TGGCGACGAACTTGTCTACACCCTGCGCGTAGGCCTGGTGCATCAACGGCACACCCATAGTCAAATTCTGGTAGAAGAAATCGGCCGGGCGTTTGCGGTTGAGACCAATCCCTCCGACAGCTGCCGCCAGATGGATGACCACGTCCGGTTCGGCGTCGGCCAACATGCGCTTGACGTCGTCCAGGCTGGTCAGGTCATAATCCTCGATCTTGGGCACGAAGATGTCGCTTGCGCCGCGGCTGCGCAGTGTGCGCTGTAAGTGGCGGCCCAGGAAGCCATCGCCACCGGTTACACAAACTTTACGGTCTTTCCAGAATGCTGTACTTTCCATCTCATCCATCTCCAATAATCGTTAGTGGTTTTATTACTGTACGATGAACTGGGCGTTGCGGAAACGCTCATCGTGGGGGTCGCGGATCAGGCCGTCGCGCAGGGCATGCAGCACCTCGCGCACGCCGTCATCCACATTCAGTTTCGCCTGGAAACCCAGTTCGCGTTTGATTTTTTCAAAGGATACGGTGATGTCGCGCATGTCACCACCGAAGGTCAGGTCTTTATAACGTACGCTGGTTTCCGGCAGGCGCTTGAGGATCAGGGCGACAATCTCATCTTTGGAATAATTGCCATCATCGGTGCCCAGGTTGTAGACCTGGCCGCGCGCCTTTTCTTCCGGCGCTTCCAAGCCGAGAATGATACCACGAACCACATCGCGCACATGCACGAAGGAGCGTGAGTAGCCGCGCTGGTAGATCAGCAGTTCGCGCTTGAAATAAGCTTCGAAGACGAACTGGTTGACGATCAGGTCGAAGCGCGTGCGCGGCGAAATACCATACAGGGTAGCAAGCCGGAAGATCAACGGAGCAGTGCGTTCGTGGGCATGGCCGAGCAGGTAACGCTCTGCCGCGATCTTAGTCTCAGCATACAGTGACTGTGGATTGAGCGGTGAACCTTCGCTGACCGCTTCACCATCGGCCGAGAGGCCGTAATTGCTGTAGGTGGAAGATAGGATAAAGCGTTCGACGCCGAGTTCGTTGGCCTGCTCGAAAGCGCGCTGTGTGGCCTCGACGTTGTAGCGCCAGGCTACCTGGCGTCCCACGGCCTGGCAGGCCGGGAAACCGACGATAGCCGCCAGATGCACGATGGCATACGGCGTCGGCCAGCCATCTTCGGCCGTATTGCGGATGGTGCGCGCTTCCCACACGTTGGCCTTGTAGTAACGGAAGTTGGGGTTGGCACGGTAAGCGATGATCGAATCGCCACCGAAGAGCAACTCGTCCACCACAGTGACACGATAGCCCAGGCGCAGCAGTTCACCCGCCAGCATCGAGCCGATATACCCGGCCCCGCCGGTGATCAATACGTGTTTATTGGCGTCCATCAGCCTCATCCATCCGTAAGGTCACCTTCCAGCCCTGTACTTCCAGGACAGGAACGCAACCATCGTCGACAATTTCAATCCCATGCTCCAGACAAGTCAGGCGGCATACGTCTACAATGTCAGTCTGGCCTTGCGGCGCGTCGACAATGCACACTTGAGTGTATCCAGCGGAGCGCGCTTCATCGAGCAGTTCCCCGACCCGCTGGCGGGTCTTGCGGTACATGCGGAACGAGCGCTCGACGTAATCCACGGTCAGGCGAGCGCGCAAGGCCAGTCCTTCCGGGGTGATGATGTAACGCAGCTTGCGGCGCTGGGCACGCTTGACCTTGACGTAGCCCTTGGAAACCAGGCGTTTGAGGTGCCAGTTGACCGTGCCCACGGCTACACCCAACTGATCGGCCAGCGAGGCCTGGGTGACATCCGGGTCGCGCTCGATCTCTTCCAGGATGTTCATTTCTCTGATAAGTTCGGGACTGTTATCCATGCTGCTCTCAATTGGATGGGTGTCTGTCCATCCGGCCTAGTTGCGTAAACGGAAATCCGCTTTCTAAAATTCAGCGACTGAATTATAACAATGGTTATGCACGAGTCAAGGGAGAAATTTGGGAGTTTTGATGCTCTTTCCACTTCCCTCGCCCAGATTGTTTCGTTATCTTACCGGTGTCAGGATATAGATGCGAGAATTATCGCCCCGGCAGGGTTCCATCTGGGCGGTAGTGGCAGGCACTTCAAATTGTCCCGCATCGATCAACGGCTGCCATTCGTCCAACCGTCGCCCCTCGACCAGGATGATGTCGGCCTCGGCGATCCACTTTTGCTTGAGGTCTTCATCCCACAGGCCATAACGCAGCAAGGCATCCTCTGGAATGGACTCGTCGGTGCTGAAGGTGAAGATGTCATTCATCTGTGCCGGGTAGAATTCGGCGTCGGCGATATACAGCATCGGCATAGTCGATTGCCCGCCACGCCAGTAGACCCTCATACCCGGCTTGACGTATTCTGCCAGTTCGGCCCCGGCAGCTTCGTAGCCGGAAAGCACATCCGTGCCACAATCGTTGGTGTGTGCGCCACCCGCCAGCATCTCAGCCGGAGAGAAGGCAGTACCCAAGACCAAAATGACCAACAATAACGTGCCGCCATAGGAGAATTTTCGCCAGTAGCGCCGGGCGATGGGCACAACCAGGGCAGCCAACACCACACCCAGGGCCAGCCCGGCAGCCACAGCGATAATATAGATCGATTCCAAATAATTCAAGTCGAATTTATTCGCCAACATGCCCCAAAGCTCGATCGAGCCAGGCTGCAAGCTGCCACTGCTGACGCGCGGTACCAGGATATCGCCGATTGGCGGGGCAATCTGGCGCGCGGCGCTGAAACCGATCCCGGCCAGATACAGGCAGACGAACAGGATGATCGGGATACTGCGCCATTTCGGCAGCGCCACTCGCCAGATCGATA
>JBNKDB010000356.1:0-3568 GCA_050288045.1 Anaerolineales bacterium
AAAATTGTAGCCCATGCCCCAGGCGCCAAAAGCCAGCACGCCCACCCCGATTCCGGCCCAGAAATTGTCGGCCAGCAGGAAGGCAACTTGCGGCGCAACCAGCACGCCGATCACACATAATAACAACCCCAACAAAATGTACGGGGTACGCCGCCAGCCAAAGATCGGGTTGCGGTCGGAAAACGAACCAATCGCTACTTGAATGGGGGAAAAGAAATAGGGCAGCGAAGCCAACACAGCTACCACCGTGGCCGAAATCGCCAGTTCTTTGATCATCACCCGGTTGAGGGTGCTGTTGATGGGAAGTAAAGTCATCGCCAGGGCAACGTGGATTAGGCCCAATTGAATGCGTTTGCGCAGCATATTGTCTCCTGAAAACAAAATGGAAAGCACCAATAATACATCAAACCAGGTCTAAATTTACCAAATTGTAATAAAAGGCGCAATGTAGATTTTAGTAGATTCTTTGTTAGATTTGCATATATTTTGATATGTTTACAATTTAAGTACACAATGTATATCTCGTTTTAATTCCCAAAAACGAATAAATGAGCCACTCATCATCCTGATGTATAATGTTCTTTGCCTTAATTCGCGTTCCAAAATCGAGTAAAACACACCATTCACATATTGAATGAACACCTGATGAGGAAACAATGCTGAATAGGTTGCAGAATAAGCGAGTCTTACTGCTGACTATCTTCTTACTACTTTTCTGGGCGGCGATGCTGATCGACCTGGAACATATACCCACACCCTGGTTCGAGGAAGCCTGGAATCTGATCACAGTCCGCCTGTGGGTAGAACGGGGTATCTATGGCCGCCTGCTGGAAGGCCAGTCCATCTCCTCTTACGGGATCACTCATTCGGTGACGGTATTAGTCTGGCAGGCGTTGAGTTTGCTGATCTTCCAGCCCGGCGTGTGGCAAGGCCGCCTGCCAAGTACGATCTTTATGGTGCTTTCGCTGTTATTGCTCTACCGGCTCGCCAACCGCATGTATGGCAAACCGGTGGGCGGCTGGACATTGGCCGTGCTGATGGTATTGAGCCTGCCCGGCATCCACCCTTTCTGGTACGGACGCCAGGCAATATCCGAAGCACCGTGCGTCTTTTTCATCCTATTCGGTTATTGGTTCCTCTCCAAACCTGAGACGCGCCGTAGTACATATCTTTTGACGGGATTTACCTGGGGGTTGGCGATGAGTGCCAGGGGTGTAGCGATACCCTTCCTCTCCGCAGCACTAATCTTCCCTGCCATCGTTGCCGGATTCAGGAAAAATTGGGGTACCGTCGAAAAATACGCCCTCACCTGGGTAAGCAGCCTGTCCGTCTACCTGATACTCAGTAAGCTTGAACGCTGGTTGGGGCACGGTCTATTTGAGTACGGCCTAATGCAAGGTTCGGAGCCTACCTGGTTCTTCGTCACCCAACCACAGGTGCGCCTGGAAACATTATTATCGTTCACCACTATTGGCTTGCTTTCCATCCTGGGGATCGGTTACGCTATTCGTCTCAACTGGCGCGAGGCATTTTCTCCCACGGAGAGCCAGTCCGCAATGTCTTACATACGTTTATCCTGGTTCACGCTG
This sequence comes from Anaerolineales bacterium, assembly GCA_050288045.1. Lineage (GTDB taxonomy): Bacteria > Chloroflexota > Anaerolineae > Anaerolineales > UBA11579 > JAFGRA01. The sequence goes on from JBNKDB010000356.1 coordinate 1,590, forward strand.
GTATTGAGCTGGTTAGTGTGGTATCTTTTACTCTCCATTGGCTGGCTGCGCCATTATTTACCAGCATTCTACCTTTCGAGCATCTACCAGGCCTTACTGCTCTTACAGGCCGGTACCACCCTACGCAGCATCAAGAACCGCCCCCGGCAAATAACCTACACTGTGCTGGGCAGCCTAATTTTGCTACTCTTCGCCACACTGAATATCTTTAGCCTGGTGATACAATTCCAGGATCGGGATGACGCCTTGTTAACGGCAGTCAGCTACTTGAACGAACAAACTGCGCCAGACGCCCTGGTCGAAGCCTATACCCCCGAGATCTTTTACTATTTGGAGCGCGAATATCACTACCCGCCCGACCAGATCCAGTTAGATTTAAACCGGCGCGCTTACCTCCACTTAGACATCGAGATCGACTACGATCCGCTGGCCGCTGATCCTGACTACATCGTCATCGGGCCATTGGAACGCTTCTGGGGCTTGTACACCACCGTGGTCACCACGGATCACTTTGAGTTGGTCTATGAAAACCGGGAATACGAGATCTACCGGCAGATTGGCACAATGAATGGAGATTAGCGCAAAAGCCCCTTTATCCTTTGCTGGAACAAAACCATATTACGAAATTACTTGTTTAGCAATAAACACATGAATCTGAGTTACCTCGTTGCCTGATTCGCGATATTGTTGTACAGCTATTATCCTATAGGAGACGTAATCTTGACACCTACACATAGAATTGGTGTCTTATTGATCAATATTGGTTCGCCAGACGGCCCCACCACCCCGGATGTTCGCAAATATCTCGATGAATTCCTGATGGATGGGCGCGTGCTGGATTACCCGGTCCCGCTGCGCCGCCTGATCGTCAGCGGCTTTATTCTGCCCTCCCGCCCGGCACGCTCCGCCGAAGCCTATCAGACCATTTGGTGGGACACGGGTTCGCCCCTGATCGTGATCACCGATCAGGTCAAAGACTTGCTGCGGGAAAAATTAAACATGCCGGTCGAGATCGGTATGCGTTATGGGAATCCCTCAATCGAAAACAGCCTGCGCTGCCTGATTAGCCAAGGCGTCGACACCGTCTATCTCGTCCCGATGTACCCGCACTACGCCATGTCCACTTACGAAACCTGCGTGGTGAAAACTCAACGCATGCTGAGCAAGCTAGGATCAGATATCCAGTTGATCGTGCAGCCTCCTTTCTACAAAGAGCCGCTTTATATAGACGCATTGTTTGCCAGCGCAGCCGACTACCTGGATTGGGATTTCGACCATCTGCTTTTCAGTTATCACGGCCTGCCGGTGCGCCACCTCAAAAAAAGCGACCCGACCGGCGCGCATTGTATGCAAACGGCAGATTGCTGCTCAGTCGCCTCCCCAGCCCACCAGACCTGCTATCGCCACCAGGTACTACACACTACCCACACGCTTGCCGAACGCGCCGGTATTCCACCTGAAAAATATTCGTTTGCATTTCAATCCCGCCTGGGCCGCGATAGTTGGATGCAGCCTTATACAGTTGAGGAACTTCCCCGGCTGGCACAAAGCGGCGTAAAGAAGCTATTGGTGATCACCCCCGCCTTCGTAACGGATTGCTTAGAAACATTGGAGGAAATTGGGATAAGGGGAAAAGCAGATTTTCTTGCAGCCGGAGGGGAAGAATTTCGCCTGATCCCCTGTATGAATACCCACCCAAAATGGATCACGGCCTTGAAAAACTGGATCGCCGCTCCAGAACAGGAAACGCGCTAATTAAACAGTCTGGCGCTCCAACACGATCCGATCCAACAAAGCCATAAAATCCGGTTTGGTCTCGCAGGTCAGTAGTTGCTGGCGCTGATCCTTGCTCAGGCGATAGGGGCTGATGTAACGCGAGGCGTGCTTGCGGAACAGGATCAAGCCGCGCTCTGGGCCGTAGAAATCCAGCATACCATCCAGATGCTCCAGCATGGTGGCGCGCACCAGTTCGTCGCTAA
>JBNKDB010000357.1:0-4066 GCA_050288045.1 Anaerolineales bacterium
TTGCCATAATTTCTTCGAAAGGCTTCTCTTCCAAAGCGGCCTCGGCGGCGGCGATCACCTGATGTCCTAATCCCAGGCTCAATTGGCCGCTGTCGACCACTTCGACTTGCCCGGGGAATTCCTGCGCAGCCAGGCTGGCGGCGTTGAAAATACCACTCAACTGGGCTGGAGCGTGGATGGAAATGATCTTATCGTAACCTTCAGCAAAGCGGGCGGCATAGGCTTGCTGGAAAGACCCGGCAGACGGCGCGGAGGTGGTTGGGTGCGGGTTCATCTTGGCCAGGCGTTCGTAGAATTCCTGACGGGAAATACCTTCACCATCGTCGTATTGTTCTCCATTGATAATTAAAATGGTGGGGATGATCGTGATCTTTAATTTTTCGGCGATTTCTTTTGGAATGTCGGCGGTGCTATCGGTAACAATGGCGATGCGCATATGCCCTCTCCGGTGTACATATGGCCCAAAGGCGGTATGTGTGGGATGTGGAAAAACTTTACCACAAAGCTAAAGTGGGGATTTGGTGAATTACATAAAGTTTTGTAAGGCAGGGAGGACGAACCTGAGACGGCCTCCTATTGTTTGACGAAGATGCCCAGGCTGCGCGGCCCGATCATGGCAGCCAGCGTAGCGTTGATCGTATGTTCACTGATGGGGGTGTCTTCGAAATCTTCGACGATACGTTCGCGCAGGGCGCGTGTCTCTTGTTCGAAGGCGGGGACAGCCTGCAAGATGGCAATGTGTTCCAGGTCGGGGAATTCCCACAAGAATTCGTGCAGGATGTCGACCAGATGGCGGTTGTTGCGCGCTTTCTGGGTGGGTACCAGGCGGCCTTCTTCCAGGATGAAGACCGGCAGCACGCGCAAATGCTCACCGATGAAGGCCTGCGTGTCGCTCAAGTAGCCGTTGTTGTTCAGGTAGGACAGGCCCTGGATGCAAAAGGTAGTATAGGTCTTGGGCATCAGGCTGCGGATCAGCTTTTCGACCTCTTCGGCTGAAGCCCCGTTTTCGGCGGCCTCGGCGGCAGCCTGTACCAGTAACCCCAGGCCGATGGCGGTCGTCTGGCAATCGATCACCTCAATCGACACGCGCCCTTCGGTGATCTTGGCGGCCTGGCGGGCGTGCTTGATCGTGTCACTGAGTTGGTCGGGGTGCAGCATACAGACGATTTCCGAATAGCGTTTGCTCAATTCCTGAAAGGTCTGCTCGAATTTCTCCACACTGGGCGCATACACCTGTGGCTGCAATCCGTGGCGCGTGGTGATCGGCAGGTCGTTGGCTTTCAGGCCGACCCCGCCGGGATATAACTTGTCGCTCAGTTGGATATCCAGCGCAATCACGTTGACCAGGGCGCGCCCGTCAAAGATCGGGGAAGGGAATTGCGCGGTGCTATCAGTAAGGATACAAGTGTTGGACATAAAACTTATTCGATGGAAAAGATGAACTGATAATGGGGTTGACCACCCTCTTGAATTTCAATTTCGTGATCAGGATAGACTTCCTGGATGGCGGCGGCAATTTCGTCGCTTTGCTTGCGGTCGATGTCTGCACCATAGAACATGGTAATCAACTCGTAATCCTCGGTGCCGACTTTTTCGAGCAGCTCCAGGCAGCCATCGAGCAGGTTCTCAGCAGAACATACCAACTTGCCGTTATGCAGGGCGATGATCTCTCCCGACTTGACCTTGACACCATCGATCTCGACATCACGCGTGGCGGTGGTGATCTCGCCGGTTTCGACGTCCTGCATGGCGGCTTCCATGTCGGTCACCACCTGGTCGAAATCACCATCCGGGGCCAGGCGCATCATGGCGGCAAAACCCTGGGGGACGGTGCGGCTTTTTACGATGTGTACGTCCTTGACGCTGATCTCGGCCGCGGCTTCGGCGGCCATTACGATGTTCTTGTTATTGGGGAGGATGATGATCTTGTTGGTAGGCAGGTCTTCGAAAGCTTCCACGATCTGCTGGGTGCTGGGGTTCATGGTCTGCCCCCCGGCCACCAGGGCGCTCACGCCCAGGCTGGCAAAGACACGCCCGATGCCGGTGCCGGGGGCAACTGCCACTACGGCGATCTGGTCCGGCTCGACCGGCAGCAACTCGATCTTGTCGTCGCTGTGGGCCTTGGCGCTGATCTCGTCCATCTGTGCCATCAGGTTCTCGATGGCGATATTGGTGATCGTGCCCAGGGTGAGCACGTAATCCCAGGGCTTGGTGCGGTTCTCGTTGGGGACGTGGATGTGCATGCGGTACATGCCGTCGCCTTCACCGACCTGAATGGAGGTACCCATGGTTTCGAGCGTGGCGTAGAAATTCTCGACGTTGAGCGAAGCATTGGGCCGGAAGTCGATCACCAGTTCCCAGTCCTGCCCGGCTTCGACGCCTTCCATGGTGTTGTCGAAGTCCATCGCGCCCAGGTCTTGCACGTTGATCAGGGCAGTTTCCAGATCTTCTTCGTTGACCCAGCGCAGCATGCCTTCCAGGATGAAGTACAGGCCTTTGCCGCCAGAGTCGACCACCCCGGCCTCTTTGAGGATGGGGAGCAGATTGGGGGTGTTCTGTACGGATTGGTCGGCGGCTTTGACGGCATGTTCCAGAATATCAATTGGTTCGTCGGATAGCTTGATGGCTTCGGCGGCCGCGGTGGCAACGTCTTTGGCAACAGTAAGAATGGTGCCTTCTACCGGGCGCACCACGCCTTTATAGGCGGTGTCGCGCGCTTCGGCAAATGCCTTGACCAGCGCTTCACCGGTCAGGATTTCATAATCATCGAGGGCACGCGCCAGGCCGCGCCAGAGTTGGGAAAGGATTACGCCGGAATTGCCACGCGCCCCCATCAGCGCGCCGTGGGCAATTTCGCCGACCAGGTTGCCAACATGGGTTTCGTGTGATTCGTCGATCTCTTGCACGGCCGACTGCATGGTGAGTACCATGTTGGTGCCCGTGTCCCCATCAGGGACGGGGAAGACGTTGAGGGCGTTGACGACTTGTTGGTTGGTCCGCAGCCACGTCAATCCGGCCTTGGTCAGGCGTTTAAGAGCCTGGCCATCGATCGGATTCGCTTTGTAATATTCCCTGCGGTTCATTGTCTGTTGAGTTGCTGAATCATTCATAAGTTCTCCCGGTTACGAGGCCGATGGGTCTGGGTTGCATAAGGGGCCTCGCCCGAAGGATGTATTCTAACACTCTTGGCACAGATTGCGCCACGAGTGCCAGTTAGTCTTCGTTACTGATCCGTAAACCCTGAACGTGGACGTTCACCTCATTGATCGGGATGCCGATGGCTTTCTCGACCTGGTAGCGGACGGTGTTGGCCACACTGCTGGCAACGGATTTGATGCGCGTGCCGTACTCGACCACGATGTAGATATCGATATCTACCTGGGCGCCGTCGTAATTGACTTCGATGCCGTGGGTAGGGTCTTTGACGATCAGGTGGGTCAATCCGTTGACGATGCTCTTTGACGCCAGCCCGACAACGCCGTAAGATTGCACCGCGGCGTGGTAAGCGATGGTGGCAATCGCGCGAGGGGAAATGTTGATACTACCGATTGGGTTGGTTTCTTCAGTCATAGATTCCTCTGTTATATTAACAGACATGGGTTGTAAAAGGATACGATTTATGGTAAGATTGCCCGGTTGCAATCATACCAAATGATCGTGTATATTGTACAGACCTGATTAGAAAAGGAAGTAAGAAGATGGCGAAGTGTGAAGTATGTGGTAAAACGACGACTTTTGGTCGCAATCGACCGTGGTCCAAAAAGACGACCTCGCGCACCTTCAAACCCAATCTGCAAAAGATTACGGTTTTCGAGGGCGGCCGCAAGGTACGTAAGGTCATGTGCACCCGCTGCATCCGCACGATGGTCAAGACCGCATAAGACGTTTGACACCCTAAAAACCGAAGATCACGGCGCAAGCCGTGATTTTTCTTTTAACCGGGCAGCCGGGCTTTTAACGCGCCAAGCCCGGCGGCGATGCCATCCGGGTATTTGAAGATCGCGCTGGCGGCTACGAAAGCCTGGGCACCTTGCTCGATCACCTGAGGCAAGGTGTTCACGTCGAT
>JBNKDB010000358.1:0-4187 GCA_050288045.1 Anaerolineales bacterium
TGACCATTACCGCGCTGAAGTTGGCTATGAACTGGCGCGCGCCTATTGGGGCCAGGGTATTATGGGCACAGCCTTGAACGCGATCTTGGGTTTTGGTTTTTCGACGTTAGGCTTGAATCGCATTGAAGCTGAGGTCTGGGCAGAAAACACGCGCTCGGCTCGCTTCCTGGAAAAACTGGGTTTCCAACGCGAAGGTTTACTACGGCAAGCTGAATTCACCGGAGGGGCTTTTCAAGACATCCTGATTTATGCTATCCTGAAAAAGGAGTTCAACCTGACATGACCACCTAGGTCTTACGAACAGAGGAGCGAAAATGAAACGGAGTAAATTGCTTTATACGATCGCGCTGGCCCTCATCCTGGCGATGTTGGCTTGCAACTTGCCGGGAGATGATGGTGGAGAAGAAGCTGAAGAGCCGCCAAACGAAGCAGAGGAGCCGACACCTGCCCAAGCAGAAGTACAACCACCCACCGGAGATTCCCAACCACAAACTGAAGTCATCCCCACCGGAACACTTGGCCCGGAAGACCTGGAATATTTGGGGGCTTTCCGCCTGCCCGATACTGATGAAGGCATGTGGGACTACAGCGGGCACGCCCTGACCTTTTATCCAGGCGGTAACCCTACCGGGCCGGATGATGGTTTCCCGGGTTCGTTATTTGGTGCAGGACACGATCAATATCTCTACGTTTCCGAGATCAATATTCCCGAACCCATTAGCTCGCGTAACCTGGACGACCTGAACACGGCTACTACCTTGCAACCTTTCGCCGATATTTCCGACGGCATCTTCGACACCGAAGCAATGGATCTGCCCCGCCTGGGATTGGAATACCTGCCCGCCCAGGAAGGCCAAGATTCGGCCAAGCTGCATTTCGTTTTTGGCCAGCATTTCCAGGAATTCGACTCGTCACACGGCTGGAGCGAACTCGATCTCTCTAACCCACAACCTGCCGGGTCGTGGCATTTTGATGGCTACACGAATTACGCTACCAGTGACTATCTGCTCGAAATCCCGGCCGCATGGGCCGACGCCTACACGCCCGGTATGCGCCTGGCAACCGGACGGTTCCGCGAGGGTGTATGGGGCGGTGGCGGTCCGGCGCTGTTTGCCTACGCTCCCTGGAGCGAAGGTAATCCTCCCGACCCTAACGCTACCCTGACCAACATCACCCCGCTGCTGCTTTACGGCACGCAGCTACCCGACAGCCTGGAGATCAGTTTCGACGAGAGTATGCAAATGGACGGCTACGAAGAAGCCGATCATTGGTGGGGTGCGGCCTGGCTGACCGCCGGGGATAGTGGTGCCGTGGTCTTCGCCGGGACAAAAGCGTTGGGCGATTCATGGTACGGTTTTTCCAACGGTGTGATCTGGGATTACGAATGCGCTGAACAAAATCCCCCGACCTGCCCAGAAGTACCGGAATGGCCCAACGACAACCGCGGCTATTGGGCCGAGGATTACCAGGGACAGATCATCTTCTTCGATCCCAACGACCTGGCCGCCGTCGCTCTGGGGCAAATGGAAACTTACGAGCCACAGCCTTATGCCACCCTCGATCTCACCCCCTATCTATACGCGCCAGAATTGAACCACGGCGAATATAAACGTGACCTGATTGGGGCGATTGCCTTCGACCGCGCCAACGGCCTGCTTTACGTCGTCGAGCGTCTGGCCGACGAATACAAATCCGTGATCCACGTTTTCCAGGTCACGGCCAGTTCATCTTCATCCGCGATTCCACCGGAAGATAGCGCCGCAGAAACAGGCACAACCCGTACAACCACGGAGGGCAGCTTTTGCCCTCCGCTTTCTTTTGCAGATGGGCCAAGCGTAAGCGTCGCCACCGAAGCCGAGTTACGCGACCAGGCCCAAAACGCTGCTCCCGGCACCACCATCTTGATCGAGCCGGGGACGTATAATATGCAAGATTTCATTTACATCGTCAATGCCGGTATTAGCCTGCGCGGCGCCAGCGGGGCACGCGATGACGTGATCCTGGATTTCGGCGGTATGCAAGCCGGGTATTTTGGCGTAATGGTCGAAGCCGATGACGTCACCATTGCCGACCTGACCATCCGCAACGCCGTCGATCATGGTGTCGCCGTGCAGGGCAGCGATCGCCCGGTGCTTTACAACCTGCACATCGTCGATATCGGCGACCAACTCGTGAAGGTCAACCCGGTTGGTGATGGCAGCGATGACGGCCTGCTGGCCTGCTCACACCTGGAATACACAACCGCCGCCCCGGATGATTACACCAACGGCATCAGCGCTCACAACGCCCATAACTGGATCGTACGCGATAACCGCTGGGAGCGCATCCGTACTCCAGGCAATGACCCCGTGCCCACGATTCTGTTCTGGAACGGCTCCACGGGCACAATCGTCGAGCGCAACGTGCTGATCGACTGTTACCAGGGCATCGCTTTCGGCAACGCCGCTGGTGATGCCGGTGACCACTCCGGCGGGATCGTGCGCAATAATTTCATCTACGCCAGCATGCCCCACGATGTGGTCATCGAGATGGTACACGCCACCGATTGGCTGGTTGCGCATAATACTGTCCTGCTGATGAACCCCGTAGACGGCCTGACCTGGGGCATGGAAGCGCGCTTTGCCGACACCAGCGGAACATTCGCCAACAACTTGACCAACCTAGACATCTATACCGACCGCGATGGTGCCCAGGGAATTAGCAGCGGCGATATCACCAACGCCCAGGCGAGCTGGTTCATCGACCCGACCAACGGCGACCTGCACCTGACCGCCGGCGCAACCGCCGCCATCGACCAGGTCGCGCCGCTTGCAGAAGTTCCTACCGATATTGATGGAGACGCGCGCCCGAACGGAAATAATTCAGATGTGGGCGCAGATGAGTTTGGAGAGTGATAAAAACGATCTCTTATTCCGCTAAGGACCTCTCAACCTCGGCGAAGAATAAAACACCCCCGGCTCGTCCAGGTAATAATAATACACATTGCGCCCCAACTGGCGGTAGATGGCGGCGACCTGGACATCCACAGAGAGGCCACGGCTCCAGGCCAGGATGATCGGTTCTTCATCCAGGTAGGCGCTCTGCACTTCCAGCATACCGCCGTATAGGTTGTAGCGCTCGGTATTGACGATCACCAACGCCGGAGCCAATGCCTGCACTTCTGGGTCATCGAAAGGCGCAATCGTGGAACGCTTGATGTCGTACAGTCCATACATGCCCCCCAGGCGAATCGGCAGATAAAAACACAGGTTGGCCGCCAGCAGCAACGCCAGCAGCGCGGTGATACCCAAGGGACGCACTTTACGCCAACCGGTGTACTGCGGCCAGGGCTCACCATCCTGCAGCGGCCACCCGGCCAGCCAGGCGATTCCTGCCGCGGTAAGCAGCGTTACACTGAACAGCCCCTCGTAATAATAGCGCGGCCCAAACACCCAGGCCCCGATCCAATAGGCGGCATAGATCAGCACGAGTACGAAGAACATGCTGCTAGTCAGCAGCGCTGGGCGGTTGCGACGCAGCGCCCAAAAGCCAAACGGCAGGAAGATCCACGAAAGCGTGCCCCAGCCAAACAAATCACGGATTGCAGCCCGCAGGCTGTGGCGTGTGTTCCACCAGGCATACCACATATTATGACCAAAGCGGCCATGCCCCGGCCCAAACCCGACCCGGTCGTATGGCCACCATAGTGTGTAGGGGTTGGTGAAGGCATCCCCGGTCAACGCCGCCTGCCAAAGCAGGTGCAGCCCGGCGAAAGGCAGCAGCAACGCGCCAACCGTCAACACCCGCAGGCGGGTTTGCTGATCACCGCGCACCAACAGGTACAGCCCATGCAAACCAAAGGGCAATGCCACGCCAAAAGCGGTGAACGGGCGTGTGACCAGCAAGCACCCCAGCGTCAATCCGGCTACCACCGTAGGCAGCCAGCGCCGCTCCATCCGCGGCATTAGAAACCCATCCACCCAGGCCAGCACAAAGGCCGTGCTAAGCACCAATCCAAAGGGATGCGAGAGCAAGGAACCAGAATTGATCAAGAAGAAAGGTGAGGTCAGCGTCAGTCCGGCCGCCAGCAGAGCCACGATTTCACTGGTCAGGCGTTTCACCAGCCGGTAGGTCAGCCACACGGCTAGCCCGGCTAACAACGGATTGACCCAGGCGCGTGCCCCAAAACGCAGGCCAATCGAAAGCAG
>JBNKDB010000359.1:0-4671 GCA_050288045.1 Anaerolineales bacterium
CTTCGTACGTGTGATCGAAATAAATGCGGATGAAGAGCGCGTTAGTTTGAGTGAGCGCCGGGTGGGCGAAGAAGAAAAAATTTCTCTGATGATGTATGCAGAGGAACAATAGGACAAGGCAACATTTTTTTGGATCTGGAATTGGATCAGAAGGAATGAACGATGGCCAGCAAGAAAAATATTGAAATTGATGTTGAGCGAATTCAACGGAGCCGGGAGATCATTGAAAATCTGGCTGAGTTGAAACCCTATACGTCTTTCAGTTTCGTTTTGAATGATGAAGGGTACACGGCGATAGAGGAGACGATTTCCCTGGCAGAATGGGGCATCGGCCGCAATAAATCGCGCATCAAGGAAGCCGTGTTGCAGGTGTTGAATCGCCTGGTTGCCCATCCGGCCGGGACGCCTTTGAATGTGAATCTGACTGAAAAAGAGGCAGAATCGCTGGATGAAGTGCTCTGGCAGATCGACCGGGCATTGGAGCAGCATAAAGAAGGCATGCTTACTCGTTAGTTTTGTCCGGCGTTTCAGCATCAAAGTTGAAGAAACTAGACCGCTATGGTAGAATAGTTAATTGGTTGATTATTCAATTAATCTCTTAAAAATTGAATAGGCAGATACTTATGGATGAACGATCCGAGCGAGATTTCAAAGACCAAATCTACGATCAATTTTCTCGCATAGGCAAGGCGTTAGGAAATGCCAGGCGCCTGGAATTGTTGGATCTTTTGGTACAAGGTGAACATAGCGTAGAAACCTTGGCGAAAGAAACCAATATGTCGGTGGCAAATACTTCCCAACACCTCAAACATTTACGCTCCACTAAACTGGTTGAGTCTCGCCGTGATGGTGTAAAGATCTATTATCGTCTGGCCGATGAAAATGTTTTTGCCCTGATCCGGGCACTAAGACAGCTTTCGGAAAATCGGCTAGCGGAAATGGATCGAGTGCTAAATTATTTCCTGGCAGATCGCAAGGAAATGCCGAGCATAAGCTTCAGTACGTTGGCTGATGAGATCGAAGATGGGAGTACGATTGTATTGGATGTGCGCCCAGTAGTTGAATATCATACAGCCCATATCCCTGGAGCCATTTCGATCCCGGTTGAAGAATTGGAAACGCTCGTTAGCGAGTTTCCAAGAGAAAGTCGGATTGTGGTTTATTGCCGTGGACGGTACAGCGTGTTGTCTGATAAAGCTGTGAAACTGCTGCTTGAAAAAGGTTACAATGCGTACCGGCTCGAAGAAGGTTTACCAGAATGGAGAGTCCACCGGCTACCGGTGGAAGCAAGCCAGCCTGTAGAAGGCGTTGAAGAATTCTTGACTTGAAGACGTAAGCTGTGCAGGTGGGGCGTCGGGCATCGAAGTTCATTCATCCGTTCTACCCAATAACGTAGATTGATCATCGTGGATACTAAACTATCTGATTGTTGGTTTGTCCTGCAAACAGCAAGGAGTAATTTTCGTTGGTTAAAGTTATGTTGCGTAATGGAGAATCACAGCAGCAATTGCTGAGAAGATTTAAACAACGCGTCACTCGGAGTGGCGTGCTTAGCACGATCCGCAAGAAGCGATGGTTTGTGTCGAAAAATGAGGCACGCCGCATAGAGCGAAAGAAAGCGATCCGTAGACACCAGCGGCGATTGCAGAAAAAAAATTCTCGACGGAATTATTAAGGGAATCACTAAGGCTGTACCATAGTAGAAAATGATAAATAGATACGATAAGGATTTGGAGAATATATAAGACTGGTATGGAAAAAGTAATTGAGAATGTCTATCCAAGTGAAGAGCAAGTTCAAACCGCTACTGCCACAGAAATGGTCACGCGCCTGGTCGATTTTGGCGGATATCAGGGATTTGTGACCGCTGATGATATTTTAAAGTTTTTCCCAGAAGCGCAGAATGATCCCGATCAATTAGAAGTTATCTTTTCGGCTCTCAACGATGCCGAAATACCTTACATTCATAATGAAGAGGCCGATCAAGAAGAACCCTTCTTCAGTGTTGATGAGGATATGGTTCCGGAGGTCTCAGCAGAGCACCTGGCGTACGTCGATACAAAAGACCTGGTCGATCTGTATTTCAAGGATGCCGCCCATCTCCCGCTCTTGACGGCGGAAGAGGAAGTCAGCCTATGCAAGCGGATCGAGCGCGGCCGAAAAGCGCGTAAAGATTTACTGGAACCTGGTTTGAGCGAGCAGGATCGTGTGAAATTGATCGAGTGGGTGCAGGATGGGGATGCGGCCAGGGATCGGTTGATATCATCCAATTCGCGCCTGGTTATCAGCATTGCAAAAAAATACACGCACCGCGGCTTGCCGTTCATTGATCTGATCCAGGAAGGCAATATCGGCTTGATCCGGGCGATCATGAAGTTCGATTACCGGCGTGGACATAAGTTCAGCACCTATGCGACCTGGTGGATTCGCCAGGCGGTGATGCGCGCGATTGCGGATAATGGACGCGTGATCCGGCTGCCTGCTTATATGGGAGATCGGATCACCAAGTTGAGTCTGGTCCAGCAGAACCTTAAGCAACGCCTGGGACGGGAACCCAAACCAGAAGAGATTGCTGAGGAAATGCAAATGCCAGTGGGTAAGGTCAAGAAGACGATCCGCGTTGCCCGGCGGCCGTATTCCCTGGACAGCCCGACTGATGAAGAAGGCGATGCCGTGTTGGCGGACTTTATTCCAGATGAAGAATCTCAACCGCCGGAAGAAGAGGTCACCCAGAATTTATTGACCACCCAACTCGAGACGATGTTGTCTGAACTTCCGGCGCGCGAGGGCCGCATCCTGCGGCTGCGTTTTGGTCTCGATGGTGGTAAACCTTATACCTTGAGTGAAGTTGGGCAAAAGATGGGGGTGACTCGGGAACGCGTCCGCCAATTACAGGCTCAAGCTATCCGCCGCTTGCGGCGATTGAAGGGAAGTAACCGGCTGCTTGACTTCCTGGAATAAACATATCGACAAATAGCTCAGAATTGTTCATTAGTCAAGAATAGGATTTGAAGATGACAGATGAGACAATGGAATACACAGAAGATGATTGGATCGTACATCAGAATTATGGTATTGGCCAGATCAAAGGTGTCGAGACGCGCGAAATTGCCGGGAAGAAGAATTCCTATTACAAGGTTGTAGCGCGGAATAGTACTTATTATGTACCGCTTGATGAGTCGGGAAGCGATCGGGTTCGACCGGTTACCTCGACTTCCAATATGCGAAGGATCATCCGCACGCTAAAGAAGCCCCCTTGTGAGTTTAGCGATAATTACAAGGAACGCAAGCGTGAAATCCGGGAGCGCCTGGACGAAGGAACGTTGATCTCTAAGGCACGCATCGTGCGGGACTTGGCGGCCTGGCGAAAAGAACATCGCTTGAATACCACCGAAGAAGAGATCCTCGACCAGTTAAAGGAACGGCTGATCATGGAGTGGTCGGTTTGCCTGGAGATGGAAGTGGGAGAGGTGCGTAGTAAGCTGCAACGCCTACTTGGAAGAGTCGCTTACGACGATTGATCTTTCGGAGAAAATATATAGCCCGGCAAAAACTTGCCGGGCTATATATTTAACCAGCCAAAACAGGTTGGTTTAATTTGCCTTCTTCATATAGAAAATCCATAAAGGCATCGACCACATCTGGATCGAAGTGCTTGCCCCTCTGTTCTAAGATATGCTCTACAGCACTTTCCTGGGTCCATTGACGGCGGTAAGGGCGGTCGGATAGCAACGCGTCCCAAACATCTATGATGGCAAATATGCGGGCGGCCAGTGGAATTTCAGTGCCTTTCAAGCCGCGCGGGTAGCCGCTGCCGTCCCATTTCTCATGATGACAATAGGGTATATGCAAGGCAGGACGTAGAAAGTCGATCGGTGAGAGCATTTCAAACGCGTATATTGGGTGTTGTTTCATGATCTCCCATTCGGCGTCATTCAATGGGCCGGGTTTATGTAAGATATGATCGGGGATGCCCATCTTACCGATGTCATGTAACAATGCACCATGACGGATGTGGACCAACTCCCCTTCATGGACTCCCATCTTCTGCGCTAATTTGGTGGTCAATTCCGTTACCCGGTTTGAGTGGCCGACGGTTTCTTGATCGCGGAATTCCAATGCTTTTGCCCAGCCGGCCAGGGTGGCATCATAGGACAGCATCAACATATTGTGCGATTGTTGCAGGCGCTCAAATAATTGGGTGTTGTCTACAGCAATGGCGGTCTGTCCGGCCAGCGTTTCCAGATAATCGAACCATTCTTTATCTGGGGAGATCGGTTTACGGTGGAAGATTTCCAGGAGGCCTTTAAATTGACCTTTTGCGAGCAGCGGCTGCGCCAGATGTACCACAAATCCTTCATCCTCGAAGGAGCCGTCGCGGGTGGATTCGCCGGTTTCTGTGGTCAGGGCAGCCAGATCGATTCTTTGTTGATCGAGGATTGCCCGACCAATCTCGCCAACGCCGAGGCGGATGTTTACGTTTTTGGCAGATTCGGTCTGGAAGCCACGCCCAGATATCCATTCCAATACGTTGGTGTAAGAACGGATCAGGAGTACGTCAGCGGCGTCTACGTTCAATTGTTTGGTAACTTGTTCGAGCAACACCTTGAGAATAACTTCGATGTTGAGAGTATTCGAGATGGCGTGGTCGATTTCGCATAAACCACTCAA
>JBNKDB010000360.1:0-9978 GCA_050288045.1 Anaerolineales bacterium
ACCACCGCTGTTCGTGGTCGTACCTGATTTGCTCGACCACCTGCGGGCGACCTTCAACCCCAGTAGCGCGGTCAGCCTGGACCGGCGCTTCGAGGAAGTGCGTACGGCACGCTTACTGGTCCTGGACGACCTTGGTACGCAGTCGGCTACACCCTGGGCGCGCGAGAAGCTCTACCAGTTGTTCAATTATCGCTATAACGCCAAGCTGCCGACCGTGATCACAACCACGGACAGTTTGGAAGACATGGACCCGCGCATTCGCAGCCGCATGTTGGACAAGAGTGTGTGCCGTGTTTTGGGGATCACTGTGCCGACTTACCGGGGGAAGTGATCGAGTAAGGGTGGAAGGAAGCTTGAGGGAGGGGGAGAAGCTGCAAATTGCAAATAAGAAATTGCAAGATTTCAGGACGGGACACTGATTATAAAAACTTGCATGATTTCGATAAAACCAGCGCTAATTATCTTTCTCGAATCACGATTTGCGCTTTCGTTTTCCTCAGAACTAATTACTGGTCACTGATTACTCCTCACGCTTCTCGTTTCTCGAATCACGCATATCGTTTTTTCCCAAGAATTGATTACTGAGCATCAATCACTTCCCCGCATACCAAATCCACCGTATCGCGGCGACATCTGATAAAATTCAAGCGTGGAAAACGCAAACGACTTTGAATTCAAATCTGGCTTTGTGGCCGTAGCCGGGCGGCCCAACGTGGGTAAATCCACGCTGGTCAATGCCCTGCTTGGCCAGAAGATCGCGGCAGTATCGCCGCGCCCGCAAACGACCCGCAAGCAGCAGCTTGGCATCATTACGCGCGATGAGGCGCAGATCATCTTCGTGGATACACCGGGGCTGCATTTCGAAAAGCATAAACTGGGTGGTTTGATGAACGCCGAAGCTGTGCTGGCCCTGGAAGAAGACGATGTCATCCTGGTGGTGGTCGATGTTTCGGAAGAACCACAGGAAGAAGATAAATTGCTGGCCGACACCATTCGCGACGTCAACCGGCCAATCCCGGTCGTGGTGGCGTTGAACAAGGTCGATCTGGTGAACGCGGCGGAACGCGAAGCGCGCGTCCAGGCTTACCAGGAATTATTCCCCGCCGCCGAATCATTGGAGATTTCTGCCGTAACCGGCGAAAATTTGGACACATTGGTCGATTACCTGGTCGACTTGCTGCCCGCAGGGTTTCCATTCTATCCCCCCGACCAGGTTACCGATTCATATGAACGCGATATTGCCAGTGACTTGATCCGGGAAGCGGCGCTGCTGCACCTGCGCGACGAGGTGCCGCATGGCATCGCGGTGCGTATCGACCAATACACCGAGCGCGGCGACAAAGGCGCGTACATTGAGGCCACCTTGTTCGTCGAGCGCGATTCACAGAAAGGCATTGTGATCGGCAGGAACGGCAGCATGCTCAAGACGATTGGTACCACGGCGCGTAAAGAAATCGAAGCGATGAGCGGCCGCAAGGTTTTCTTGAACCTGCGTGTGAAAGTGCAGAAAAACTGGCGCAACGACGAGGGATTTTTGCGCCGCTTCAATTTCCGCAGCCGGAGTTAACGGGATGCTGCTTTTACTGCCGGTGTTTTTCCTGGCGGCGCTGGACTGGTATGCTCTGGCGACCGGCCGCACCCGTTTGGGATATTTTTCGAAGCCTGCTGTGATCCTGGCGTTGATCGCCTGGGTGTGGGTAACCAGTGATTTTCCGACGATCTATTTTTCCGATGCCGGGATGATCAAATTCATTGTCTTTGGCCTGGGTTTGTCGCTGGTGGGAGATGTGCTCTTGATGCTGCCGCAGCGCCCGTTTGGCTGGGGGCTGGCATTTTTCATGTTTGCTCACCTATGCTATACCTATGGCCTGATCGGGGGCTATTTTCCTGACTATGCTCACGCTCCAACTGCTTTGTTGGGGGGGCTGGTGCTGCTGGTTGCCCTGCGGTTGATCTACAGTGAAGTGCGTATTCTACGGAAAAAGGGCGCGAAGCAATACATCATTCCCCTGGCTTTTTATATCCTGGCGATCTCAGGGACGGTCTTTGCCGCCAGTAGCCGCTTACTCGAACGCCGCTGGCCTTACAGTTGGGGATATGTGGTCAGCATTGGGGCGTTGATGCTGTATGTAGCCGACATCTTATTGGCGAAGCGGCAGTATTTGAACGGCAATTCCCGTGAGCGTTTGTTCTCCCGTATCCTGTACCACCTGGGGCAGATCGGCATTGCGGTTGCTGCAACTTACGCCTATCTGGGTTATATGTAGCCGCGCGGCAATATCTTGCGCAGGCTCGAATTACAGCTTCAAGTTTACGTAAGCAGCTTATTTAGCGACGCGTTTGCTGAAATGCACGATCAAGTTTTCGCATTGATCTTTGGTCAGGTGACCACGCAGCATCAGACGACGCAGTAATTGATTGAGCGTTTTGAAATTATCGATTTTCCCCATGTCGATCATGTGGATGACAACCGCCTGAACATCCTTCTCTTCGATTGCCTGTTTCAGTTCTTCCATTCGCCTCGACTCGCTTTTGAAAAAATTATAACAATAATGCTCCTATTATAAGACTGCCCTGTAAACGTGTCTATGAACAGTGTGGGTAAATTAAGAGCGATTTTGTCTGTTTTCCTTTTGGAGCGCGAAATGAAGGGCGAAGGGCACAAA
Organism: Anaerolineales bacterium; assembly: GCA_050288045.1. GTDB lineage: Bacteria > Chloroflexota > Anaerolineae > Anaerolineales > UBA11579 > JAFGRA01. The sequence goes on from JBNKDB010000360.1 coordinate 2,667, forward strand.
AACGCTATGCCCTTCGCGCATAAGTTCTGTTTGGTTATGGGTGTGTTAGGCTTTCACACTTTCTTGGGCGTACACGGCTTTATTCCAGTGGCTGTATTGGGAGAGTTTGCCGCGCACGGCCTTGTCGTACAGCACGCGTAACTCGGCGGTGATTGGTCCCATCTGGCCGTTGCCGATTGGGCGATGGTCGATCTTGGTAGCGGCGGTGACCTGGGCGGCGGTGCCGGTCAGGAAGAATTCGTCGCAGATGTACACCTCGGTGCGGTCAATCGAGCGCTCGACCACTTCCAGGCCCATTACCTCGCGTGCCAGGGTGATCACCGTGCGGCGGGTGATGCCTTCCAGGATGTTATCGGTGATCGGTGGGGTGATGAGCACACCATCACGCACCATGAAGATGTTCTCGGCGCTGCCCTCGGAAAGGTGCCCGTCGATGTTCAGCACCAGGGCCTCGTCGAACCCGGCGCGCATGGCGTCGGTCTTGATGAAGGCGGTGTTGGCATACGCTCCGGTGATCTTGCCGCGCGCTGGGATGATGTTGTCATCTACCCGCCGCCAGGAAGAAAAGGTCAGGTGGGCGCCGGTGTCGTTGGCGACGTAGCGGCCGAAGGGGAGCGAGAAGATGGTAATGTCATTTTTGAGGTCGTGCAGGCGCACGCCGATGACTTCTTCCGACTTGTAGATCAATGGGCGGATGTAGACATCCTGGCGATGGCCTTCTTTTTGCAGCAATTCGCGGGTGATGTTGGTGAGGTCATCTTCGTTCAGGTCCAAATCGATCAACAGCATTTTTGCGGAATTGAGCAAGCGTTTGAAATGGTCTTGTGGTCGGAAAATGTACAGTTCTTCTTCCTCATCGTTCCAGTAGCCGCGCACCCCGGCAAATGCGCCGGTGCCGTAATTGAGGGCGTGGGTGGCCACACCGACCTTGGCCTCGGCATAGGGAACGATACGCCCTTGGAAATAAGCGTAATTCGGAAGTTGCATGCATAGCCTCCTAAAAGATAGAAATCGAAAGGGGGAGATTACCCGATAAGCTGATTATACCGCACGAAGGTTGGGGGAAGATTAAGGACGTGGAAAATGCAAATTACAAATTACAAATGGCAAATTATTACAAGATACAGGTTGCAAGATGCGGCTGATGTGAATTACTATAAAAGCTTGTTCTGGCCCTCAAAAAACTTACGATGCTCGAATCATTAATTTCGATTCGCGAACGGTGGCGTGCTGGTTCGAAGGTGGCGGCTAAAGCCCCAGCGATGAGAGCGAGTGGATTGGGGTCAAGGCTGATGGCTGAAAGCTAAATGCTGACTGCTTACGCCCGTATCCCTACGATTGCGGCCGGGTTTTTGCATATAGATCAAAAAGGAGTATACTCATGGTTGCCGGGCCTTCGATTTTCGAGACCCTGGCAATGCAGAGACATTAGAGGAGATTGAAAATGAAACGAGCTGTCAGTGTGAGCATCGGTTCCACCGTGCGCGATAAGAGCGTGGAAGTGGAACTACTTGGAGAAAAAGTTCGCATCGAACGCATTGGCACGAATGGCGATATGGGAAAGGCTGCCCAACTCTACAAGGAATTGGACGGCAAGGTGGATGCCTTCGGCGTTGGCGGGGCAGACCTGGGGGTAACGGTGGATGGCAAGTGGTACCCACTGCATTCGGTCTCGCCAATGGTGTGCTACGTCAAACAGACCCCGCTGGTCGATGGGGCTGGTTTGAAGAACACATTGGAGCGTATGATTGTGCCCCAATTGGAAGCGCAGATCGGTGACTATATCCAGGAGAAACGTGTGCTGATCGCCAGTGGGGCTGATCGTTGGGGCATGGCGATGTCTTTCGTGAATGGTGGCTATGAGTACGTGTTTGGCGATTTGATGTTTGGCCTGGGGCTGCCAATCCCGGTGCGCAAGGTCAGCACAATGAAAGTTGTGGCGGCGATCATCATGCCGCTGGTGGGGCGCTTGCCTTTCGATTGGGTCTACCCAACCGGTGAGAAGCAATTGGTGCGCGTGCCCAAATTCGAAAAATATTATGCCTGGGCCAATGTGGTGGCCGGAGACTGTTTGTTCGTGCAGCGTCACATGCCGGACGATATGGAAGGCAAAGTAGTGGTTACCAACACAACCACAGAGCGCGACGTGGAACTGTTCCGCTCGTTGGGCGTAAAATACCTGATGACGACCACGCCGGTGCTGGATGGACGTTCGTTTGGCACCAACATGATGGAAGCAGCCCTGATCGCCGTATCTGGCAAAGGCCGCCCGTTGACCGCAGACGAATTAACCGAACTGGTTAAAGAACTGCACTTTGAACCGAAAATACAGGAGTTGAACTGATGGATGCGATTGTAACCGCCGGGGGAATCCCCACACCCGATGAAGCACTGTATGCATATACCCAGGGAGAATCGAAGGCGCTAATTGAGATTGCCGGTAAGCCGATGATTCAATGGGTGTTCGACGCCCTGAGTGGAGCCGAGACGATCGAGAACGTGGTCGTGGTGGGATTGGAGAGTGGCGATGGTCTGACCTGCGAAAAACCGGTGTACTACATCCCCAACCAGGGCGGCATGATCGCCAATGCCCAGGCGGGGGCGCGCAAGGTACTGGAACTGAATCCGCAAACCGAGTATGTGATGGCCGTCTCTTCCGATATCCCAACAATCACCTCCAAGATGATTGACTGGGCGGTACAGGAAGCCATGCAGACCCGCGGCGATATCTATTATTTTGTAGTTTCTAGAGAAACCATGGAAGCGCGTTTTCCGGGATCGAACCGTTCCTTCTATCAATTGAAAGATTTGGCGGTGTGTGGGGCGGATACGCACATCAGCACGATCCATACCTTGCTGGATGAGGAGGGGCTGTTCGTGCGTATTTCGGATGCCCGCAAGAACGCCTTCAAACAGGCCCGCATCATTGGTTTGAGCACCCTCTTCCATTTCCTGTTTCGCACCAAGACTTTGGATGAATTGGCGGTACATATTCTCAAGCGCCTGCACCTGACCGGGCGGGCTGTACTGTCACCCTATGCCGAGATGGCGATGGACGTGGACAAACCGCACCAGTTGGAGCAACTGCGCGCCGACCTGGAAAGCAAGGCTGCGGTGTGACCTGGAAGGAGACCGTCGCGCGTTGGGACGCGGCCACCTCATCACGCCTGCGGACACTGACCGAAAACGCTTTCCTGCGTGGGTTGGCTGCCTTTGCGGCCCGTTCCGGGGATTGGTGGTTCTGGGTAGCAGGGATGATCTTGTTGTGGATCTTTGCGCCCCCATTGTGGAAATGGCGGGCGATCATCCTCACGTTGGGTATGTTCATCACCGGGCTGGTCGTGTTGGTAATGAAGTACACCATCCGCCGCCCGCGCCCGGAAGGGGAGTGGGGCGAGTTCTATCGTAAAACCGACCCACACTCTTTTCCCTCCGGCCATGCGGCGCGCTCGATGCTGCTGCCGGTCTTGGGTTTTGGATTAGGGCCGGTCTGGTTCGGTTTGCTGCTGTTGGCCTGGTGGCCGTTGATCGGCCTGGGGCGTGTGGCGCGCGGTGTGCATTACATGTTGGATGTGGTCGTCGGTTGGTTGGTGGGGTTAGGCGTTGGCTTGGCGATCCTGATGTATATGCGAGTCTTATTCTAGAACGAGGGGCGCAAATCTGACATAAGGGCAGGTTGTGAAGTGTACTGCCTGTCAGAGCTTAGCGATCGTGAAATCCCTTGCCAGCGAGAATTTGCGGAATATATTTTTCAACCCGGGCGGCGCGAGTTTTGGATTGCTTGGCGCCCGAAAAATACAACAGATACCCCTTCTGGCGCCCCGGCGTCAGGGCTTCAAAAGCAGCTCTCAGGGTCGGGTCTGCATCCAATTGCTCTTGAAATTCTTCCGGTATGGTAAATTCGGAAACTTCTTTGAAATCTACTTCTAAACCGGCTTTTTCCACTTCGATCGCCTCGGCAATGTAAGCTTTTATGGCGGGTTCCAACGCTACGACTTGATCGACATTGGTGAATCGGATCAGGCGCACGACTTGTGAGTTCTCTCCAGGTTTTTCTAGAATACCATTGGGGTCTTTTAGCAAGGCACCTTTGAAAAAACTGAGCGCACAGTATTCTTTGAATGCACTCATGATCAAGACGTTCTTGCCGTCGAATGTATAACAAGGCACACTCCACTTCACTTCCTCGGTCAGTTCGGAGGCAAGCAGGATATTTCGCAGGGCCTGCATTTCTTTTGTCCAGGTCAGGGTTTTACAGTCAGGCGTGCCACCCAATGGACAGCGTCCGCAACCGACAACGAAATATTCATCGACTTTTGGATTTGTTTTATTCATTTATCGATCCCTTGGAAGCTAGCGATCATTCAAGCCTTTACCAGCGAGGATTTGGGACGTGTATCTTTCAACCCGGGCGGCGCGGGTTTTGGATTGTTTGGCATCCGAAAAATAAAGCAGGTAGGCTCTTTGGCGGCCTGGGGTCAGGGCTTCGAAAGCGGTTTTCAAGGCCGGATTTTCATCCAGTTGCGCTTGGAATTCTTCCGGCATGTTGAATTCTGAAGTCTTTTTGAATTCCACCTCCAAACCGGCTTTTTCCACTTCGATCGCCTCTGCAACGTAGGCTTTTATGGCGGGTTCCATTTCAACGATTTGATCCGCATCCGTAAAGCGAATCTGGCGCGCGGCCTGAGTATTTTCGGTCTGTTGGATCAGAATGCCAGCCGGGTCTTTGAGCAAGGCACCTTTGGGGAACAGAATTGCGCAGTATTCTTTGAATCCGTGCATCAAAACGATATTTTTGTTATCCAGCGTGTAACAAGGCACACCCCACTTGAAATCTTCGGTCAGTTCACAGTCGAGAATGATCTTCCTCAACTCCTCGTACTCTTCCTGCCATTGTTTGGCTTTACTGATAAATCCATCAACTTTCGGATTTAGCTTATCCATTTTCATGATCCTTTGACGTCCAATCGGCTTATCTGTGGTTATTATAACAAAGAAGGTACAAATACCATTCTTTAGGTTTGTATCGATGAGATGACAGGAGAGTAAACTTTGTTCCAAAATTAACGATATAAGCACAATGAAGCTGTTATTTTTCCTTGCTAAAAGTGTGTTATTTTGATAGTACGTATGGGTGCGTTACCGACTGACGAATTCTGGAAACGCGAGTTCCAGGAAGATAAAAAATTATTGATCGTCGCCTGGGGGTTGGTTGGCCTGGGTGTGCTTATTGGCGCGCTGGTGTTGCTGCTGACCCAACTCCCGGTATGGGTTGCGATTCTCAGTATGCTGCTTTTCAGTGGTGGGGGAGCCACACTATTTTTCACGCGCTTGCAGAAGCTGGAGCAAAGTTCATCTGACCGCTCGGTGATTGAAAAAGATCTTCAGGAAAGCGAACAGCGCTACCGCCTGATGTTCCAGAACAATGATACGGTCAAGTTGCTGATCAATCCCAAATCTGGGCTGATCGAGGATGCCAACCAGGCTGCCTGTGAATTTTATGGCTACAACCAGAAACAATTCCGCCGTCTCAAGATCACCGAACTGAGCGTTTCCCCCGCCGATAAAATCCAGAATGGCGGGCAGGCCGAAGGCCGCAAGATCTTCCGCCACCGGCTGGCAGGTGGGGCGCTGCGCGAGGTCGAGATGGTCAGCAGCCCGGTGGAAGTGGGAGAGCAGCGCCTGCTTTACGCTGTGATCCACGATGTAACAACCTACGAGCAAAATGAAAAGGAATTACGTGCCGCCCAGGAACGTTATCTGTCCGTAGCCGATACGCAAGCCGATTTGCTATGTCGCTTCACGCCCAAGTGGCAGCTTAGCTTTGTAAACGCCGCCTTCTGTGATTTCTTTGGCAAGACCAGCAAAGCTTTGCTGGATGCCGACCTGCTGAAATTAATGCCGGTGGATGCGATCAAGACGTTCAAGGCTGCACTGGGAAAATTAGGCCCAGACAAGCCAAGCGAAACGTTCCGTTACCAGTTCAAGGAAGCCAATGGCAAGGTCACCTGGCAGGAATGGACCTTTGCCAACGTGCTCAACGAGCAAGGTGGGGTGGTTGAAATCCAGGCTCTGGTCCGTGACATTACCCAGCAGGTCAGCGCGGTCAATGCGCTGCGGGAAAGTGAGACGCGTTACCGTAACCTGGTCGAAAATGCTCCCCAGCCACTGCTGGTGCATAATCAGGATAAGACCCTCTATGTCAACCCGGCCGGGGTGCGCCAGTTGAATGCCCAAAGCCCGGCGCAAATCCTGGGGAAGAATACCCTTGATCTTGTCCACCCCGACTCGCGCAAGCGGGTGGAAGCGCAAGTTGCCAACGTGCAGAAAACCGGGGAAACCTCTCCGGTGCAAGAGACCACCTGGTTAGGTATGAACGGCCATGCCTTCGAGGCCGAGGTCAGTGTGGCGGCGGTGGAATATCTGAACAAGATGGCTTCGATCATCAGTTTCCATGATGTCACCGAACGCAAGCAGGAACTCGAATACCTGCGCAAGAGCGAATCGCGCTACCAGGCGATCCTGGACGACCAGGATGAATTGATCTGCCGCTTTACGCCTGACGGCAAGCTGACCTATGTCAATCAGACGTTTCGCGAATTTTTTGATAAGCCCGAGGATAAATTGCTGGGCTTGAGCTTCCCGGCGCTGGTTCCTACCGAAGTATTGGGAAAATTCAAAGACGCGATTGCTTCGCTCAGCTTCAGCAACCCGGTAAAAACCTACGAGTATGAAGCCGTCAAGCCTGACGGCGAACACTACTGGCTGCAATGGACCGACCGGGCGCTTTTCGATGAATACGGCACCCTGCTTGAATATCAATCTGAAGGGCGAGACATCACCGACCGTATGAAAGCGTTGATGGCTTTGCAGGAGAGCGAAGATAAATTCAAGTTGATCTCCGAAGCCTCGTTGGTGGGATTGTCGATCATCCAGGATGGCAAATTCAAGTACGTCAACGAAGCGATGACGCAGATCTACATTTATTCGCGCGCTGAGATGATGGCCTGGTCATTGACGGAAATGTTCAATCGTGTCTATCCCTATGACCTGGAAACCGCCAAGAAATTGCTCCAGCCGGGGCGCGATATCACCACCGGCAGTATCGTCGACCGGCACCAATATCGCATTGTGACCAAGTCCAACGAGATCCGCTGGGTGGACGTTTCCAAGAAGACCATCTCCTACCAGGGCAAGCCTGCCAATCTGGTGGCTACGTTGGATATCACCAAACGCAAGCGCGCCGAGATTCAATTGGAATATCTGGCGACCCACGATCCGCTGACCGAACTGCCCAACCGCAGCCTGTTCT
>JBNKDB010000361.1:0-3128 GCA_050288045.1 Anaerolineales bacterium
GCCGCCCAAATCCGCCGCCAGTTCTACCTGCTCTATGAGATCCAGAAATACATGCCGATCCGCGTCTGGCGGCGCAACAACCCGGCTGAAGCTGCCCGCTACAAGGAATATAGTTTTCGGGTGGCCGCCGCGCTGGAATAATCTTCTCCCATTTCAATTTTCCCAAGAATCATAAAAGCCGCCGAAAAGTCATTTCTTTTTGGCGGCTCGTTTGAGTTCTGGTTATCAATAATTAGGCAACCGGCAGGATCACCCAGAAAGTAGAACCGACGCCTACCTCCGAATCGACCCAGATGCGCCCGTTGTGGTTCTCGACAATCGTCTTGACGATTGCCAGCCCCAGGCCGGTACCCTGGATATCGTCGGGAGCATTGCTGGCGCGGTAGAACTTGTCGAAGATATTGGCTTGCTCTTCCGGCGGAATGCCCTGGCCGTTATCCCTCACCTGGATCAGGATCTGCCCGTTTTCCTCGATGGCATAGATACCGATCTGGCCGCCCCTGGGCGTGTATTTGACGGCATTGCCCAGCAGGTTATCGACCACCTGGCGCATTTGGATCGGGTTGCCGAAAACCGGGGGCAAATCTTCCGGACATTCGACCACCAACTTATGATCCTTGGCATCCAGCAAATGCTGGTAACCTTCCACAGCATAATTGATCACCGATTGGATCGAGACCTGCTCGAACTCTTTGCTCAAACCACCAACTTCGATGCGGCTCAAATTGAGCAGGTCGTTGATCAGTTCGGTAATGCTGTTGACGCTGAACTGCACCTTCTTGATGAACTCGCCTTGTTTCTCATTGATTGGCCCGGCCCGGTCGATCAATTCCACGTAGCCTAAAATGGAGGTCAGTGGGGAGCGTAGGTCGTGAGAAACGGCGTTGACGAAATCGGTTTTCAGGCGATCCACTTCTTTCAAATAGGTGATATCGTGCAGCGTGACCACCGTCCCGATCCCGGGCAGTTCGGTCACCTGGATGCTGAAGACATTGTTATCATCGATCTCCAATTCAGCCCGGAAAGGATCTTCGAGTTCGCCGCGGATCGCTTTGGATAAAGTCTCGTTCTGGATTACGTCGTCGATCGATTGCCCACTGTAATCATCATCGCCCAAATTGAAAATGCGGCGCACCATGCGGTTGACCAGCAGGATGTTCCAGGCATTATCGACGACGATCACACCGTCCTTGATCTGGGTCAGGATGCGGCCCAGCTTATTACGTTCCAGTTCGCTTTCCGAATACAGCCGGGCATTCTCCACAGCGATGGCGGCGTAGTCGGCCAGGGCCGACATCACCATCACGTCACGCTGGCTGAAGGCATTGCCGCTCTGGCGGTTGTCCACCCCCAGCACACCAATCGTGCGGTTATGAATGCGCAGCGGTACGTAGATCAGGGCATACACCAGATAGGAGGTTTTGATCTTGGTGGGGTCTTTGGCATCGAAATGGATCGGCTTACCCAGACGCACGACTTCCCCGGCCAGGGTATCATCCACCGGGATGCGGAAGGTACGCACGAAATCTTCCTGGAAATTGCGCGCCGCCCGCATATACAACTCACCGCTATCATCATCCAGCAGCAAGATGCTGCCTTCTTCTGCCCCGGTCAATTCCACGGCCGCATCCACCACCGCAGTAAGCACGTTATCCAATTCCAGGAACGAGGTCACCGAACGGCCGATGTTGATCAGCGTTTCCAGCGCTTCCACCCGCCGTTCCAACGGGCCGGTATAACGGCGCGACTCCAACTGGAGCCAGTTCATCCAATGTGTGCGGCGGTCCAGGCCACGCCGCACCGCTTCCAGAATAGCATTGGCGCGGATCGGGGGCGAGAGCCAATCGACCACACCCAGCCGCAGCACCTTCAATGGCAGTGAGGCCGAGCGGTCGGTAGTGAACAGCAAGATCGGCAATGTGGGCTGCTGGTCGACGATCTTCGAAGCCAGTTCCAGGTAATGGCAATCTGTGATTTTATCTCCGAGAATGACCAGGTCAGGACGCGCCGAACGGATCAGCTTTTCACCCGCCGCGCAGGTCTGGGCCACGGAAACCCGGTAACCCGCCGGAGTCAGAATACTACGGTCAAGCAGTTCCAGCGTGGCCGGGTCAGAGAGAATCAAGAGAATGCGTTCGTTTTGGGTCATGGATTACACCGATTTAGAATACAGGCCTACCTGTAATGGCAACTTCAAAACAAGATCACTCCGCAGGCGGCAATGCAAAATAGAACGTCGAGCCTGCTTCCAGCTTGCTCTCGGCCCAAACCTTGCCGCCGTGCGCATTCACAATTTCTTTTACCAACGCCAGGCCAATGCCCAGGCCGCCGCTTTGTTTGTTGACCGGGTTATCGATCTGGAAGAAGCGGTCGAAGACGTGGTTCAGGTGCTTGGCGCTGATGCCCATGCCCTGGTCCCACACGGAGACCTGGGGATATTTGTTGCGCGCCCGGCCAAGCTGCACCATGATTTCACGGTCTTTCGGGCTGTATTTGATCGCGTTGGAAAGCAGCGCATCGAATACCAGGTTGATCTGCCCGACATCCACATTCACGGTCAGCGGTTCGGAGGGCAGTTCGGCAATGATCATCACCTCGGCATCCGCGGCCGCCTTCTGGAAACGGCCCATTGCCTGGTTGGCGAGATCGTTCAAATTGACTTTCTTGAGATTCACCGGGGCAGCCGTTTCGCGCATCGTATCCATGGCATCCAGGATATCCAATACGCGCTGGAGTTTTTGCTGGGTGGAAACCAAGGCATCGCGCTGCACGGATTTCAGGGAACCCATTTCACCATTCACAAAGACATCCACATAGCCTTTGGCCGAAACCAACGGAGTGCGCAGTTCGTGGGTGACGTGATCGATGATGTCATTTTTGAGTTCATCGCTAGACTTGGCCTGTTCGACCGCCTGTTCCAAAGAGGCAGCCCTTTCGTCCAGCGCACGGAACAGGCGCGCATTGACCAGCGAGATCGAAGCGTAATCGCTGACGCCTTCCAGCATGGCCTTGTCGCTGGAGTTGTACTCTTTATCCTTCTTGCGCATCACGACCATCAGCGCCACGGTCTGCTTCTGCACCTTCACCGGTACGACCAGGGCAGCCTTGCCCAATGAAGCAATCCTGAA
>JBNKDB010000362.1:0-4199 GCA_050288045.1 Anaerolineales bacterium
ACGCTGCGGCGTTTGAAACTCACCCGCCTGACTTCCTTCGACCTTTTGGGTGGGATCAGCCTGTCGATCGTGCTGATCGGGGTGGTGTGTGTGCTGCTGGCTTTCCTGGTGGCTTACGGACTGGGATTCCGCAGCCAGGGGCCGCTGTGGGTGGCGATCCTGGTGGGGGCGATCACTACCTTTGCAGTGATTGGTTCCGGTCTGATCGTGGCGGCCTTCTCCAAGACGGTCAGCCAGGCCTTCATCATTGCCAACTTTCCGCTGGTGCTGTTCATGTTCTTCAGCAGCGCAGTCTTTCCGGTGCCCAACCCGCGCCTGTTCGAGGTGGGCAATCAGACCATCGGCCTGTTCGACATCCTGCCAACCACGCACGCCGTGGTAGCTCTAAATAAGGTGCTGACGCTGGGCGTGGGCCTGGATGAGGTGGCCTTCGAGTTGGTTGCCCTGATCGTACTCTCGGTGGTCTACTTCCTGGTGGGCGTATGGCTCTTCCAACGCAACCACATGCGAGCGGCGTAGGTATTTACAAGCTAGTGGTTAGCAACTAAACTGATTATGATAATTCTGTATGGGATAGATCGATGAAGTGGATGAGACAAACTTGAATATTTCAGAAGAAGATGTAAAAGGGCTTTGGAAGACTTATTCTCAAAGATTCCTGATAAAGTCGCCAGGAGAATTAATAGACACTTGGGCTTATCTGTTTCCGTTACTCATTACCTGGATGGTTTCTGGTTTTTCTCTACTCATTCTAAAGCGATGTATTCTCATTATCGTTATATATTTACTTTATGTGGGGACGATTTATATTGTCTGGAAGAAAAGCCGAAGTAGGAAGAATGGGAAATATTGGAAACGGATCTTTGTTATTTGCAGGATTGGTCATTTAGGTATTGGAGGACTCATTCTATCTATCAGTTTCTTGTCTTCTTCATTTTATTTTTATTTGAATGAAACAATTGGTGATACACCCATGATTATTGGCATTGCTGCATATGTAATAATTGCGCTGATTTTAATCATTGCAATTCCGCTAATTTTTCTCTCCCAAAATCCACTTATCAATGGATTTCTGTCAGGAAAAAGATACCCCAAATTGGAAAAATATGCCTCACCAGTAGTAGGCTTTGGGGTGTTATTAGGGATACTGTTGCGTGATTCAGTTGGTGGGAGTGTTGTTGCTGCAGTTTTATCGTACTCAATTGCTATTTTTACTTTGATTTTGTCAAGTTACAAGATATTTCAAGTTATATTTTTGGCAACCAAAACGAAAATGGTCTAGATCAATTGCCTATTTCCTGGGGGCTTCCAATGCAATTACATGTGTACAGCGCAAATCGAGGAACATTTTGTGAAAGGCGAGCGTTTTAGAAATAGGAAGATGTGGCGTTATGGAAGAAAAATCTGACGAGCTTGTTATTGTCTATCACTGGGTGGCTGGATCAATGCCGCCGCCCCACCACTACGAATATACGATCACGCTGGGGCCTGGTGCGCAAGGGCAGATCGCTTACCAGCCCGATTACGCTTTTGAAGGTGTGCCGGTCTGGCAAGAGGAATTCGCGCTTGCTGATGACGCCTTAGAAAAGCTGCATGAATTGATGGTCAAGGCGGATGTTTTCACCCGCCGCTGGCAGTCCGTTGAGGACAGGGCGGTAGGCGGCAGTTTGCAATGGCTGGATGTGGATTACCATGGAGAGCAGTATAAGGTACCCACCCGGGTTCGGGAAACGGAAGCACTCGAAACGCTCTATCGCTTTATTCGGGAATGTGTCCCAGAAGCGGTATGGAACTTGCTGCGTGCCCGTCGGGAAAAGTATATCGAAGCGAGTGGGGAATAACTTGCTTGGTAAGGCATGCAGGCGGATAGGTTATGGAGGAGATCGAAGATGCTTCAGAAAAGGTTTGTGCAACTCAGCGTACTAGGATTGCTCGTTTTTCTGGCAGCTGCCTGTGCACCATCCAGCTTGTTTGCCACGCCTACGCCGATTATCAAGATCGTCTATGTTACCACCACACCTGTGTCAGGTACCCCGCAGCCGCCTACCCTGACCCCAACAGTCATACGCACCCCCTTCATCACCCGCACACCAGTCACACCCAAGCCGACGGCTACCTTCCCACCAGATCGCATTGTGAATTGTGAAAAAGCTTTTCCCAATCATGTCTCTGGTCCGGTTAGCCCACATGGTATTACGCCTGGAATAACAACGATGGGGGAGGTGGAGCAAATCCTTGGCCCAGCAGATTCAGTATTTGATGATTCCACAACTTGGGGATATGATCCTAACAAGGATCGAGATTATGCTATTTTTATTGATTTTGATGCTGATAACGTAGTCATCTTTTTTGATCTTTTTTATGATCATGACTTATCCGTAGGATATCAACTTGGGAGTTTCCTTGAAGAATATGGTTGCCCAGATATGATCAGATTGATCGACTATTTGGAGGGTGACCATCCAGATGATGAATCATTTGAACTAGATTACGAAGAAGCTGCATTAATTTATTTTGATATAGGTGTAAATGTTTACCTTTACTATCCATTCAAATTAAGTGATAGCATTATCACTGTAAGCCATTCTCCATATAGAACGGTGAAGGATGTTTTGGCATATTATGGTCTGAAATTCTCTCCAAAGGTTACATGGGAAGATATTGTGGTGATGCCATAAGGAAGGCAAACCAATTACAAATCCAGGCGAATCGCCAGATTTTAAGGTTAGAATACATTAATCTTAGAATGCCCTAAGAGCGCTTGACAGGCATAGTTTTGGGATATATGATAAAATGCGCGTTTGAAATTCGGCGTGCATTGAATTGATCCTATTATGCTGCACGCGATCTATTGAAACGGAGTGAAATTCCATGTTGAAAAAGACCCTGCTTTTGGTTTCGGTGCTGGCGATTTTGATGCTGGCGATGCCTACAGATGCTTTAGCGGCCGCTAAAAAATCTGTTGTCATTCATAATGACACAGAAGAAGACGTCAAGGTAACCTTTGAAGGCCCAGAAACCTACAAATGGACCGCATACCCCGGTAAGTACGAGAAAACCTTCGTTGAAGGCGAGTATGAATACAGCTATACGTCTTGTGGCGAGAAACACACCGGAGATTTTGAAATCAACAATAACGGGCAAACGTTTTATATCGAGTCTTGCCCGGCCGAAGAAGTATCGACCAAATTCGTGGTTTCCAGCCATTTTGGCGAAAACCTGACCGTCGATCTGGTTGGTCCGGAAGAATACAGCCTCAAGGTTGAGTTGGGCGTCAACAAGTTCACCGACATCATCGCCGGTGACTATGTCTACAGCTACGACGCCTGTGGCATCACCTTCAGCGGCATCATCGATGTGCAGAAGAACGGCAAGACGCAGATGACCTTGAAGAATTGCGAGCGTTTGCTCTTGCTGGACTTCGAACAGCCGGTACCCTCCAAACTGCGTGTAGCCAATCACTTCGGTTCGCCGGTGGACATCACCCTGATCGGCCCGCTGACCTACTATGCCACCTTGCAGCCCGGCCTGAACCGCCTGGATTTGGTGTCGGGCACCTACACCTACGTGTACGCTGCTAATGGCATTCGCTATGACGGTACTTTCATCGTCGGCAAGACGGGGACCTCGTTGGTATTCATTCCCACGCTGGTTACTACTGTCTCAGAATAATTCAAACCAAAAGTGTAGCTTTAGAGGCCCGGTTTCGCACCGGGTCTCTTTTTTGTTAAAGCCTATGGGGGAGAGTAGTATAAAAGAGTGAGTGGTAAACGAGGAAAAATTCACAAAAACCTGTATAATCAGGTGTGTAGGCTATCTTGTTTTGTACGGGAGAAAATCGGACCACGATTTCCTCAGAAAACACTGCGATATTTCCATTTCGAGGAGCAGATATGCGCTATCTCACCTTCACGCCGCTGGATAAATCCCAACCGCCGCGCCTGGGCACGCTGTATAAAAACGACATTGTTGTCGATCTGGCCGCTGCCAAACTTTGGGCTGCGGAGATGTTCCGCCAGACGGTATCCAAACTGCCCGCCGATATGATTTCCTTCATCCAGGCCGGTTCGGAGACCTGGTCGCGTACACCGGAGATCGTGGAAGCGCTGGAGGACGACAATCCGCTGCGGCTGCGTTCACCAGACCTCTTCAAGGTGGGCTGGAAGATCACCGATGTGACCATCAATACGCCCATTTTG
>JBNKDB010000363.1:0-4092 GCA_050288045.1 Anaerolineales bacterium
CATTGCGTGTAGCCACATCGGCGTAATCGGCTCTTTTGAGGTAACGGGCAGCTTCAGCAAAGGCGATCAACATTAAACCGTTCCAGGAGGCCAACACCTTGTCGTCTGTGCCGGGGCGCACGCGAACGGAGCGGGCTTCCAGCAGCAGGGCGTGCAGCTTGTCCAGGCGTGCGACGACCTGTGGGACGCTTAGATCGAATTGTTCCGCTAAGGCAGCATCGTCCAGGGAGCGCTGCAAGTTGGTGTGGCCCTCAAAGTTACCTGCCGGGGTGATGCCATAGGCAGCCACGAAAAATTCGACGTCATCTTTATCCGCCAGCACTTGTTCGATTTCAGCCAGCGACCACACGTAGAACTTGCCTTCCTCGCCCTCGGAGTCGGCGTCCAGGCTGCTGTAGAAACCACCTTGGGCGTTGGTCATCTCACGCATTACGAAATCTAACGTGCCCTCGCAGATACGCTTGAAGAATTTGTCTTCGGTGAGCAGGTAAGCGTGCAGGTAAACGCGCGCCAGTTGGGCGTTGTCGTAGAGCATTTTCTCAAAGTGGGGGACGAGCCAATAATTGTCGACGCTGTAGCGCGCAAAGCCGCCGCCGACTACATCGTACATGCCGCCCTTTGCCATAGCGCGCAGAACATGAGTTGCCATTTCCAATGCCATCTTGTCGCCGCGAGTACCACGCCGCAGCAGGTAGCGGATAGTCATCGACTGTGGAAATTTGGGCGCTTGTCCCCAGCCGCCGTACTTCCAGTCGTAGTGCTGGCCAATCACTTTGACCGCGTCGTCGAGCACAGCGGCCTGTAATTCGCCGGATGTTCCGACGAGGGCGTTCAGCTCTTGCAGGTGGGCATTCAACTGGTCGCCATTTTGCAGCAGCGCTTCCCGGTTTTCCTGCCAGGCGCGGTTGATCGAGAGGAGCACCTGTTGAAAGGCAGGCATACCGTGACGTGGGGTGGGCGGGAAGTAGGTACCGCCGTAAAAGGGCACCCCGTCTGGGGTGAGGAAAACGCTCATTGGCCAACCACCCGAACCGGTCATGGCGACCACGGCGTTCATGTAGATGTTATCCAGATCGGGGCGCTCTTCACGGTCCACCTTGATGTTGACGAAATGCTGGTTCATCAGTGCAGCAGTCTGCGGGTTTTCAAAGGACTCATGTTCCATCACGTGGCACCAGTGGCAGGCGGCGTAACCGATGCTGAGGAAAATGGGTTTATCTTCGCTGCGCGCTTTTTCCAGCGCTTCCGTTCCCCAGGGGTACCAGTCAACGGGGTTGTCTTTATGCTGCAGCAAGTAAGGTGAGTTTTCGTTCGCAAGACGATTGGACATGGGATTCCTTATCGGTAATTGGATGATGTCGGTATTATAAATCAAGATGATTTTACAGCGGGAGCAAATAATAAACGCGGAAGGCCACTGACCCTCCGCGTTGGACATACTGTATCAAAAAAACGGCAAAGCTAGAGCAAGCCTTGCATCTCGAGCCAATCGCCAAAACGGTCGATCCAGCCGTCGCAAGGCAGCCCTTGCTTGAGCATGCCAAAGCCATGCCCGCCTTCAGCATAACTGTGCATCTCGACGGGGAGTTTCGCGGCTTTCCAGGCATTATAGATCAGCAAGCTTGGTTTCGCAGTGATCTCGTCATTGTTCGCCAGGGCGATGAACAGCGGCGGCGCGTCGGCCGGAACCACGATCTCTTCTGAGAATGCTCCATAGATCACGGCCGCAAAATCAGGGCGGCTGTCGGCTTCATGCCGGAGGGCAAGATCTCCGGCAACGTGTGCACCGGCGGAAAAGCCCATGATGCCGATCCGGTCGGGTTTGACGCCCCATTCGGCAGCGTGTTCCCGCACCATGCGCATGGCTTGTTGGGCATCTGCATTGGCCAGCGCGGCCTGGCGCTTGACCAGTTCTCGCATTTTGTCGGGATCGGACATAGTTGCATCGATCTGTTTCTCGAATTCTTTATGATCCTCGGCGGTCCTGGCGACGCGATACTTGAGCATAAAGGCAGCTATACCGTGTGTGTTTAACCAGCGCGCTACGTCAATGCCTTCATGTTCGACAGCCAGCAGATGGTAAGCGCCACCGGGGCAAATAATCACACCGGTACCATTGGCAATCGCTGGATCGGGCAGGAAAACCGTTAGGGTTGGCCGGGCGACATTACGCACTAGCTTGAATTGATTTGGCGGTTTTTCCAGCCAGGTTATTTCGGGGTAATCTTCCAGTCCGGGATGATCGTCTGGCCAAAGTGGAAGGATAGTGGGTTGGGCTTCAGCTCTTTCGTTCTGGGAAGTCACTTGATTTGCCTTTCTGAAATATTGCGCTGATACGTTTCTGAACGCGGATTAAATCCGCAGTGATTCTTAACGCAGTAGGTGGACAATATTAGGGAACTGCTCGTTTCCCCCTGAACAAGTTGGAATAATTTCATTGGCTTACACCAAAACATTTATCGCTTCAATGGGTGAAAAAGCGAATTGTAAGGACATGTCGAAGTTATTCAGCGAATTCGATTTCGAAATCGGCGTCGTCGTCCCACTCGGCGGTCTTTTCGATTTCGATCTCACCGAAAAGCTGCTCCTGGCGGGCATCGATGCGGAAGCGTTTGAAAAGTTCCAGCATGGCCAGGAAGGTGACGACGACATCGACGCGTGAACGGTTGTCTCCCAGTAAAGCACCGAAGGTGGTGCGCCCGAACTGGCGAATCTGCTTGGTGATCAGCGTGATCTTGTCGCGGATGGTGACGCGCGGGATATTGACGACTTTATCGAGCGACTCTTTCTTCTCGACCAGTGAGAAAGCACGCCGAGCCGCCTGGTATAGGTCATCCGTCGTGACATCACTCAGATCGAGTTTGCCTTCGACTTTGGGCGGTGGGGCCAGGCGCAGGTAGGTGCCTAGTCCAGCCTCTTCTCGCTCGCCCAGGAATTGGGCCAACTCCTTGTAGCGTTTGTAGACCAGCAGTTGCTGCACGAGTTCTTCGCCGGGGTCTTCCTCGCCGGGTTCGCGTTCGGGCGGGCGCGGCAGCAGCGCTTCGGACTTGATTTGCATCAAGCGCGAAGCAACCACCAAAAACTCCGAAACCTGCTCGGGTTGCTTGCTCTCCAGCTCGCGCAGGTAGTCCAGGTACTGGTTGGTCACCTGAGCCAGCGCCAGTTTGGTAATGTCTAGCTCGGTGCGCTCGATCAACTGCAAAAGTAGGTCGAGTGGGCCTTCGTAGACCGGGGTGGCAACGGTATAGGTTTCCAGGATGTTTTCGGTGTCCAGGTTCATGGGCATCATTATACTTGATACTTGGGAGATGCAAAGGCACCCCGTTGAGGCATCAAATAATCAGGCACCCAGGGATGAGGATTTGTGTCCTCCCATCCTGATTACTTGTTACTGCTCACTGTCCTTCGGTAAGAATTACGCCGGTATAATAGTCTATAGAAACGTAAATATGAAATTGAATTTTTAGGAGATAACATGACAACCGAACCCATTCACGTGACAGATGATGAATTTGAAGGGTCAGTGCTGCAAAATGAGTTACCCGTAGTGGTTGATTTCTGGGCACCGTGGTGTGGCCCCTGCAAGATGGTCGCTCCCATCCTCGACAAACTGGCTGAGGATTATGCCGGGAAAGTAGTGATTGCGAAAGTCAACACCGACGAAAACCCGCAGTATGCCACGCAGTACGGCGTACAGGGCATCCCTACGATGATGTTCTTCTCAGGCGGTAAACTGGTACATCGTCAAGTTGGGGCGCTGCCGGAGCCGATCTTGAAGGACCTCTTCGAACAATTCGTCAACCTGGCTGCGCAAGAATCTAGCGCCGGTTAACTACAACATAAAATAGACAAAACGTTCAGGGCCGGGAATGCTCCCAGCCCTGTTTCGTTTTAATGGTTTTGTAAATTTCGTTCAGTCTTTGATCCGCTCGATCTTTGCCCCCAAGCCTGCTAACTTTTTATCTACGTGTTCGTAACCGCGGTCGATCTGGTTGACGTTACGGATCACGGATTGCCCCTTGGCGCCCAGCGCGGCCAGCACCAGCGCCATGCCAGCGCGAATGTCGGGGCTTTCTAGAAACTCTCCGACCA
>JBNKDB010000364.1:0-2889 GCA_050288045.1 Anaerolineales bacterium
GCGAGCCGCTCAACCTGCGTACTGAAATGCGCCTGCCCCTGGGTGGGTTACCTTACCCGCCCTTGGAAGCTACTTTTAGCACCAGCGGAACGACCGGTATGTTGATCGCCCCGGACCAACCCGGGCGCTTGTGGAAAATGGGCGATTATAGTGCTGCCCAGTTGTTCGTGCAAAGTGCCCGGCGCGTAAAGCCGGATTTTAGTCTGGACTCGGATACCGAAAAAGATGTGATCCGCATTTGTCAGTTGTTGGAAGGCATGCCGCTGGGGATCGAGTTGGCGGCCTCCTGGGTGCGAGTGATGAGTTGCAGCCAGGTTGCCAAAGAGATCGAGGATAATATCGATTTCCTGGAGACCAACCTGCGTGATGTCCCGGCCCGCCATCGCAGTATGCGTGGTGTGTTCAATCACACCTGGATGCTGCTCAATGATGCTGAGCAGGTCGTGCTGCGCCGCCTGTCTGTTTTCCCAGGGCGCTTTACGTTGGAAGCGGCCAAGGCTGTTTCCGGGGCGAACCCGGCACAGATGGCTGCCCTGACCGATAAATCGATCCTGCGCCTGACCACAGCGGGGCATTATGACATCCACCGGGCGATCAGCCAGTTTGCGGAAGAGAAGCTCATCCAACTGCCCACCGAGCGTGACGAGATCTATGACCGCTTGAGCGCCTACTATGCTAATTTCCTGCATGCGTTGGAACCCGACCTGGCCGGTGAACGCCAGAAAGAGGCCCTGCAAAAAATCGCTGAAGCTATCGAGAATATCCGCATTGGGTGGGATTGGGGAGTAAAGCAGCACAAGTATGCCGAACTGGACCTGGCCTTAGAGGGCATCTACCGCTATTCCGAGATTCGCAGTTGGTACCAGGAAACTGAAAACTTCTTTGCCCAGGCCGTCCAGGCGATCTTCGAAGCCGAAGAAGAAGACCTCTCTGACCAGGACAGTATCCTGATGCGCAACGTCCTGGTGGGCAAGCTGCTTTCCCGGCAGGGGGCACTGTGCGGCCGCATGGGCTTATTTGGTAAAGCCGTCGACCAGCTTGAAGATGCCCTGGTCGTGCTGCGCCAATACAACGCCGAGCAAGAGATTGCTTTTGGTCTGAACGAACTCGGGTACGTGGTTTTCCGCTTTGGCGACTTCGACCAGGCTCGCGCGCTCTTCGAGGAAGCGCTGGCGATTGGGAAGAGCCATGATGATGCTTATATCCGGGCGAGCACGTTAACCAATTTAGGGCTGGTCGCTGAGACGCTTGGTGAATATGAACAGGCTGGAGAGATTTTCCGGGAGAGCCTGGCATTGTTCGAGATGCTGGGAGATCGCCACGGGATTTCTTCGGTTCTAAATCGTTTGAGTGACATTGCACGCATGCGCGAGCAGTATGAAGAAGCCAAGCAGTTGATCGAGCGTGGTTTGGAGATCAGCCGGGAATTGGGCGACCGTTACCGGGAAGCCTTTTCACTGGGAACGTTGGGACAGGCCAACCTGGCACTGGGGGATCATGAGATTGCCAAGGACCAATACCGGGAAGCCTACGAAATTTTGCGTGGTCTGGGCAGCCGCAAGGGTATGGTCTTTGCGCTGCGCGACCTGGGGGTGGTGAGTACACAGTTACAGGAATATGGGCAGGCTCATCGTCGTTTTGTGGATGCCTTGAAGATCGCCCGGGAAATCCAGGCCGTATCGTTGGGCCTGGAAACCCTGGCCGAGATCGCCTGTTTGATGATCCAGGAGCCAGAGGGCGCACCGTTGATGGCGGCCGAACTGGTCTATCATATCCTGGCGAATCCGGCCAGCAGCGAGATTGCCAAGCGCAATGCCCGCCAGGTATTGGCGGAATTGAAAACGGAGTTGCGCCCAGAGAAGCTCACATTGGTAGAAGCAGCCAGCCGGGAGAAATCCTTTTATCGCTATATTGGGGATGTGATCGAATATTTGAACCAACCGTTGATAAGCGAAAGCTCCATCTAACCCGCGTTAGAAGTGGATCAGCAGCCAGATCGAGGCTAGCCCTACAGTGATGAACAGGGCCGGCAGCCCCTTCTTTAAGAAATAAACATAAGTGATTGGATAACCGGCGCGCTCGGAGATGCCGGAGGTGACCATGTTAGCCGACGCACCGATCAGGGAACCGTTGCCGCCCATCGCCGAGCCGACCGACAGGCAATAGAACAGTACCAAGCTTTCGGCCCCGGGGATCGTTTTGGTCAGGTAGGCAACCACGGGCAGCATGGCGGCGGTAAAGGGGATATTGGCAACCACGGTAGAGAGCAGCGCACTGGCCCAGACCAGCACCATCATCGCCAGCACCAGGTTTTCGCCCACCATACGGCTGATGATGTCAGCGATCACGCTGATCAGGCCGACTTCCTGGACGGCTCCGACTACGATGAACAGGGTAATAAAGAATACCAGTGTGGTCCAGTCCACGGCGTGGATCATTTCTTCCAGGTCGGGGCGGATCCAAACCAGCAGCGCGGTCGCGCCCATCATGGCAGTTACGGCGGGGACCAGGTGGATGTGTTCCCCGAAGATAAAGAGCACCAGCATAAAGGCACCGACCACACCAGCCTTTTTGAGGTGGTCCGGTTCGGTGATCTGGGCGCGCTCTTTCAAGCGTTCCAGCAGGGCGGGGGAAATTTCACCGCTGGACTTGAGCGATTTGCGGTAAATGTATTCGCTGTACAGCACCAGGCCGACCAGGGCCAGCAAGACGCCCGGCGTCAGATTGACCAGGAAATCCCCGAAGGAGATTCCGGCGTATGAGCCGATCAGGATGTTGGTGGGGGTACCGACCAGCGTGCTGATTCCGGCAACGTTGGAGGCAAAAACCTGCGGCATGAGCAGCGCCAGCGGATTGATGCCCAACGCCAGCGCCGTCTGCACCGTGATC
>JBNKDB010000365.1:0-4241 GCA_050288045.1 Anaerolineales bacterium
AAAGGTGTTATTTTAAGGAAAATGTTTGTGGGATACTGGTCTAGACATAAGCCTTGTTTTCATGTATACTCGGGGAAATTTTTAGGAAACAGTCCATGTTGAAAGCAAGCGAAACCAAAACTATGTTCAAGAAACACACCAGCATGATGCCCATGGGTATGATGTTGATTTCGCTTACCGCCGACGGCAGGTCGTGACTGCGTAGTTTTTTGAAGAAAGCACAGGAGCTGCCCACAGAGGCAGCTTTTTTGTTTTTCGTTGAATGATACAGGATTTGAATGTAAAGATGACAAACCAGATTGCTGATTTTGGTAAAACCACCATGTATATGCCTATGTATACCCTGATGCCCAGGAGGCTTCTCCCTTGGTGGTGACCATATGATCTACAGGTTAGATTGATTTTTTGCAGAGGTTGCTCCCAAGGGCAGCCTCTTTGTTTTTACCAACGATGAAGTCCAGAAAAAAAGGAGAAAAAAGATGAGTACGGAGAAAGGTTCCCAAACTGATAATGGCAATACTACTTTGCTGCAAGCTGAACGGCTTGCAGCGCAGCAAGATTTTGGTCCCTCTACCCAGGCTGTGCACGCCAACCGGCGCACCAACGCCTATCACGCTGTAGCGGATCCCGTCGTGCATACCGCTACGTACACCTTCGAAGACACCGCCGACCTGAAAGATTTCATGGAAGCGCGCTTGTGGGGCCGCGGCAATGGCCGGGTGGAATATGGGCGTTATGGCAACCCGACCGTGGTGGCGGCCGAACAGCGCATTGCCGGGCTGTCGCATGCCGGGGATGCCGTGCTGTTCCCGTCCGGGATGGCGGCGATCAGCACTGTTTTGTTGACCATGCTGTCGACCGGTACGCATATTGTGATCACCGATGATTGCTACCGGCGCACGCGTGAGTTCTGCAACACTTACCTGAAACGGCTGGGGATCGGCTGCACGGTCGTGCACGTCGGTGATTACGATGCGCTTGAAGCGGCCATCCAGGATAATACCCGCTTGTTGATCTCCGAATCGCCGACCAACCCCTACCTGCGCGTACTCGATCTGGAACGCTTTGCCGAGATTGCCAAACGCAACAAGGTCAAGACGTTGGTGGATGCTACCTTTGCCACACCGTTGAACGTGCGCCCGTTGGATTGGGGCATCGACCTGGTGGTGCATTCGGCTACCAAGTATCTGGCTGGACATAACG
This sequence comes from Anaerolineales bacterium, assembly GCA_050288045.1. Lineage (GTDB taxonomy): Bacteria > Chloroflexota > Anaerolineae > Anaerolineales > UBA11579 > JAFGRA01. The sequence continues at coordinate 1,204 of JBNKDB010000365.1, forward strand.
ATTTGTTGTCCGGGACGGTCGTGGGTGAGGCCGGGTTGATCGCCAGCTTCCACAACGCGTTGGGTGTATTGGGGACGATCCCCGATCCCGGCAACGCCGCCTTGCTCTTGCGCGGCCTCAAGACACTCGGTTTGCGCGTGGCGCGTCAGAACGAGAGCGGCCAGGCCGTGGCCGAATTCCTGGAAGCACATCCCGCCGTGGAGCGCGTGTGGTATCCCGGTCTGCCTTCCCACCCCGATCACAAGTTCGCCGTTCAGCAGATGACGGGCTTTGGCGGGGTGGTTTCTTTTCAGGTCAAGGGCAGTTTGGATGACACCTCGCGTTTCGTCGATGCCGTGCAAATCCCGCTGATCGCACCCTCGTTCGGCGGCGTGGAATCGCTGATCGAGCAGCCGGCGATGATGTCGTATTATGAGTTCTCCCAGGAGGAACGGAAGGCCGTGGGTATTGCTGATAACCTCGTGCGCCTGTCTTTGGGCGTCGAGGATACGGCCGATTTGATTGCCGATCTGGATCAGGCGCTTTCTCGCCTGACGAGGTGACGCAATGATGCTATAATCCCCACTTTAGTTTTTGTTTGCAATTCTATTTTATGCAATGAGGTAGCGACTATGCAGCAGTTAGAAAAGAAAATTCCGGTGGCATTGTTGGGGGCAGCCGGTACGGTCGGGTAGCGCTTTGTTGAGTTGTTAGCAGACCACCCCTGGTTTACCTTGACTTCGATCGCTGGTTCGGAGCGCAGCGCCGGGGAACGCTATGTCGACATTTGCAACTGGAAGGGCGCAAGCCCCATTCCGGCGGAAGTTGCCGAGATGGTCGTGAAACCGTTGGAAGAAGACCACAATGCCGAGATCGTCTTTTCTGCGCTGCCATCCGAAGTTGCCAAAGAGATCGAGCCCGAGTTGGCCGCGGCCGGGCACGCGGTGTGCTCGAATGCCTCGGCCTTCCGAGACGTGCCGGATGTACCGCTGCTGATCCCGGAGATCAACCCCGGGCATCTGGCGTTGATCGACTGCCAACGCGACAAGCGCGGCTGGAAGGGTTTCATTGTCACCAGCCCGAACTGCGCCGCTACCGGGATTGCTCTGCCGCTCAAACCGCTGGATGACGCATTCGGGATCGAGAAGACTTATATCTTCACCATGCAGGCCATTTCCGGGGCCGGGTATCCGGGTATTCCGGCGCAGGACATCGTCAGCAATGTATACCCGTATATCGGTGGTGAAGACGAAAAGGTGGCGCGCGAGACGCGCCTGCTGCTGGGGAAGATTGGCGTGGAGGGCAAGGAACCGCATCCGATGGCGGCCACCGCCCAGGTCAACCGTGTCAATGTGATCGATGGGCATACCGCTCGGCTGGGCATTGAACTGCGGGACAAGGCTAGTGTGGATGAAGTCTATGCCACCATGGAGGCATTCAACCAATCTGAGGCGAATCTGGGACTGCCCAGTTCCCCCGAGAAAATCCTGCATCTCTTCCACGAAAACGCGCGCCCGCAGCCGCGCCTGGACATTTGGCACGATAAGGGTATGGCAGTCAGTGTTGGGCAGGTGCGGCCATGTGGCATTTTCGATATCCAGATGACGACGCTGGTGCACAACACCATGCGCGGTGCAGCGGGAGGGGCGATCCTCAATGCTGAATTATTGGTTGCCAGGGGACTTGTTGCTTGAAATTATCTGTTTTCGCTGAAAACAAAAACGCGCTGATCTTTAGAGGCAGCGCGTTTTGCTTTAAAGATTGAGATGATTAATTCTGGCGGTACATTTCGACGCGCCGGAAGACTTCAAAGTAACCCATTTTCTCGAAAGCCGGGTAGTGCGGATCGTCTTCGGGGATGTTCTCGGTATAGGTATCCAGCTTGGGGAACTTGCTGTGCAACTGGGTGAGCAGTTCTTCCATGATCTCGACCGGATCGCCGTCCTCGGTGTGGAACATCAGGCGGGAGAGGTTGAAGCGTGTTTTCTGGAAGGTCAGCCAGCCGCGCCCGCTGCCGTTCATATTGACCTGCAACCCGAAAATGTTCTCTGTATTGGCAATCGATTCGTCCTGGTTGGTCCAGGCCTGGGCAGGTTTGCGTTCGGGCAGCCATTCCAGAGCCTGCTCCTTTTCGACCCACTGGGCCTCGACGCGCGGTTCCTTTTCCGGCTCATTGGGAGCGCGGCGCACGATCAGTAACTCGCGTATTTCTTCGAATTTCAACTTCAAGAAAAGCGTGTGGGCAGGGACATTGCCTTTAATGACTTCCAGGATGTTCAGGGGCGTACCCATCTCGTCGGAGATTTCCAACATCTTGCGCATGACGGCTTCGCCAGCGCCCTGGCGGCGGCGAACGGGCAGGATACCCAGGCGGGTGACCCAGGTGCGTTCGGGGCGCACGCCCAGCATGCCGAGGCCCAGCATTTGTTCGCCGTCCATAGCGATGTAGGATTTTTCCATATCGATGTCGTAGACCTGGACGTATTCAGATAAACGCTTGGCGTTCATCGGCATGGGGACCATATAGTCCACGCGGGTCTGATTGTACGCGTTGGTAAGCTCTTCGATCGTAAAATTATCGGCTGAGACGAGTTTGGGTAGCTTCTTCAATGGGATACCTTTGATTGCTTTGTTGATGGTTGTGATGCTAACAGTAATATTTGTGGCCTAGGGTAAATATTCCCGGACCGAACTTATGAAACTGGCGACCTGGTAAGGCTTGCTGATGTAGCCATCGAAGCCGTATTCGCGCGCCATGGTGCGGGCCGTGTCGGGCGGCCAGGCAGTGCAGACCACTACCGGGGTGTTGGCGAGCGATTCTTCCTGGCGGATCATGCCAAGCAATGTTTGCCCGTCTACATCCGGTAGGCCGAGATCGAGCAGAATCAGGTCGGGAATGTTTTCCAGAGCCAGATCGAATCCGCCTTCGCCGGTATCGGCTACCAGGGTTTCGTAATTGTGCTTGGTCAGGATTTTTTCTGCAAGATTGGCGCTGTCGGCCACATCTTCAATAATTAGAATTTTGGACATATTGGGTACCTCAAATTGTTCTTATCGTT
>JBNKDB010000366.1:0-4173 GCA_050288045.1 Anaerolineales bacterium
GGGCGGCCGGGGAAGCCATTTGCAACACATACGGGTTGACCTGCACCGGCTTGGCCCAACCAAACCCGCTGACCAACAGCATCAATGTGCCGATCGGGTCCAGGTGGGCGCGCGGGTCGAGCGTCAGGCGGCCGCGCAAGCGGGGCAGATCGTCCCCAAAGTAATTTGCCATCATGGCGTGCGATAATTCGTGGATCGTAAAAGCGATCACCAAAGTGACCGCGCGGGAAATCACAACGGGTAATGTGGTATTGAAGAGCATAATTTAACCTCGCGGCGATTATAACACGCGGGTGGTATAATCCTCTCCGCAAGATTCAGTATGCTAACGGCCCGCTTATCTTACGATCAACTACCAGAAATACCCAAAAAATCACGGATTGGTTCACCTGATCTCATGTCGAACAACCCAAATGCCCTGCCCGAACTCAACCTGAACGACCACGTACGCATGCGTAAGCCGCACCCCTGCGGCAGCTACGAGTGGAAGATCACGCGCCTGGGGGCGGACATCGGCCTGGAATGCCTGGGCTGCCAGCGGCGGGTGCTGCTGCCGCGCCGCAAGTTGGCCCGGCGCATGAAAACGCACACCCCCGCCACCGAAACCGGACAGGATGAATAAGGGGCGTAATTAATATGAGTACCCTGTACCTGGTCGCCACGCCCATCGGCAATCTGGAAGACATCAGCGCCCGCGCCCTGCGCATCTTGCGCGAGGTGACATTGATCGCCGCCGAAGACACGCGCCATACTCGCAAGCTGCTCTCGCATTATGACATCCATACCTCGCTGACCAGCTACTACGAACATAACAAACAGCACAAGCTGGAACACGTCTTGGAAAAATTGAATGCCGGCGACGTGGCCCTGGTTTCAGATGCCGGTACCCCGGCGCTGAATGACCCCGGTTACCTGCTGGTGCGCGCCGCCCTGGACGCCGGGCACAAGGTCAGCCCGATTCCCGGCGCAAGCGCCCCGGTGGCTGCGCTGGTGGTTTCCGGCCTGCCCACCGACCGCTTCCTTTATCTGGGTTACCTGCCGCGCAAGCAGAGCGACCGCAAACGCGCCATCGCCGAGGTGGCTGCCCTGCCCTACACACTGATCTTCCTGGAATCACCCCACCGCTTGCTGGACGCGTTGCGCGACCTGCAAGCCGAATTGGGCGAGCGCCAGGTAGCCGTGGCCAGCGAACTGACCAAGCTGTACGAGGAAATTTTCCGCGGCTCGCTGAGCGACGCGGCAGCTTACTTCGAACAATACCCGGCGCGCGGCGAATTCACATTGGTCGTTGAGGGGGCAGCCGAAGAGATCGAGGAGTGGAGCGCGGCCGAGTTGGAAAAACTGCTGCGCAAACGCCTGGAAGGCGGCGAACCACTCTCGGCCATCGCCAAGGATGTCGCTGCCCAAACCAGTTGGCCGCGCCGCGAGATCTACCAAAAACTGACCGAATTACAATCAGAAGCTGAATGATTGGATCGAAACCATTTATTGAATTGAGAGGAATGCATCATGATTACAGATATCGATAACCTGGAAAGCATCAAAGCTTTGGACACACAAGGCATGCTAGCACGCATCAACAACCTGCCCGACCAACTGGCCCTGGCCTGGGAATTGGGCCTCAAGCAAGACCTGCCCGCCTGGGAAGGCATTCAGCAGGTCGTCGTCTGCGGGATGGGCGGCTCGGCCATCGGTGGTGACCTGGTCGCGGCGTACGTGGCAGCTTCGTGCAGTGTGCCAATCAGCGTGCACCGCGATTACGACCTGCCCGCCAGCGCCAAAGGCCCAGAAACGTTGGTAATCTGCTCCTCACACTCCGGCAATACCGAAGAAACCCTGTCTGCCTTCGAAGCGGCGCGCGCCAATGGCTGCCGCGTGCTGGCAATGTGTACCGGCGGCAAACTGGCACAGGCTGCCCAACAAGCTGCCGTGCCTGCCTTCACCTTCGAAGATGATTTCCAACCGCGCGCTGCGGTGGGCTATTCCTTTGGCCTGTTGCTGGCCGCCATCTTCCGCCTGGGCCTGATCCCCGACCCCAGTGCAGACTTAAAAACAGCCGTGACAGCCATGAAAGCCCAGATGGAAAGCATCGTACCGCAAGTGCCTGCCACCCAGAACCTGGCAAAGCGCCTGGCCGGGCAGTTGGTCGACCGCTGGATCGTGATTTTCGGGGCCGATTTCTTGGGGCCGATTGCGCGCCGCTGGAAGACGCAGATCAATGAAATTGCCAAAGCCCCGGCAAACTTTGAGGTGCTGCCCGAGGCCGACCACAACACCCTACAAGGGTCGGACGAACCCGAAAAATTATTCGGCGCGACCATGGAGTTGTTCCTGCGCTCGAACTTCAACCATCCCCGCAACCAACTGCGCATCGAGCACACCAAGACCGGCATGATGCTGCAAGGCATGAACACCGATTACGTGGACGGCAGCGGCGAAAACCTGCTGGCCGAGATGTGGACGCTGCTGCACCTGGGCGATTACGTGTCCTTCTACCTGGCCGTGTTCTACAGCGTAGACCCTACCCCCGTGCCCATGTTGGTCGATCTGAAAGGCAAGATGGCGAGCGCGGCATAAACGCGCATCACGAATTGCATCGAAGAATTATCGAAATCGCAAGTCCAAGACCCGCATGTATCCGGTATAATCAGATAAGGCTGGAACAAACTCCCTGAGTTTTCCACTTTATCTGTATGTCCACATCTATCGGTTTCACCTGCCAGGAGCAGGAAGCTTATCATTGAGGATGTAGCGATGCCTATCACACAAGCAGAACTAAAACAAATCGTCTCCCAACGCGGTAAAAACCTGTCTGGCCTGGATTTGCGCGGTATCAATTTAGAAGGGATCAACCTCTCCGATTTCAATTTTTCGGGTGCTAACCTGGAAGGCGCGAACTTGCGCCGCGCCACGCTGATGCGCGCCAATTTTTCCAAGGCGTTCATGAAAGACATCGATCTGCGCGAAGCAAACCTGGCCCAGGCTGATTTGAGTTGGGCCAGGCTGCTCAACGCCAACTTAAAGGCCAGCAACTTACAGTACGCCAACCTGGAAGATACCGACCTGCGCGATGCCAACCTGGAAAGCGCCAATTTCCACAACGCCACCATCGAGCGCACCAACCTGGTAGGCGCCAATTTAAAAAGCATTATCGAGCCGGACGGCACAAAACGACAATAAACGGCAATTTCCCAAAATGCATCTCCTCGCAATAAGCTTTTGGGGGATCGAAATTTTATCTTTTCGATACGGAATTGCCTCTCCATCACCACACTGCCCCCTCAACAGGTGCTGGTTTCAAATTATATTTTCCCTTAGAGGAGTAAGAAAATGTCAGGGGAGAGCCGCATAAAAGGGATTGGGAGACTGTATACCGGGAAGGAATTCCTGGATGAAGTGCTCTATGATCTAAAAATCACCCCGGGGGCCATTCCAGGTTTTATGGACGTACAAGGTGAGATCTGCTGCCTGAAGAAAAGACAAGTCCACACCCTGGGCCGAACAAAGCTGCTGCGCCTGGACAACGGCAAGGTCTTTGAGGTTACACTAAGCACCGGCGATGCGCTTAGAGGCAAGTACAAGTGCAAGGGCAGCGAATGCACGACCAAGGGGAATTTTCTGCCTTAGGTTACCTTGGCAAAACCAATCAACTCACATTCAACGCAAAATATTTTGCAATATAACAAATAAGGCAAAATATTTAACTCAAAACGTCTCTCCCCCTCTCGGGCAATATCATTCGAATAACCGGCGGTAGCGGTTAGGATAAACCAACAAACCGATTGCCACCAGCACAGCCAGGATTTGCGGCCCGAAAATTTCCGGTGGGTAAGGCGGCCCTTCCTGGAACATCTGCACGAAAATCTCTACCGATGCGTAGATGTAGAAACCGGCCACGAATTGTGCAGCCACATAGCCAAAGCGCTTCATCTGCCACAGACCGATTGCGGCGATAAATGTCGCCGGGGCGTTCACCAGTAAATCCGTCACCGGGTAAGCCAGGTCGACGCCTTCCGGGAAAACGAACAAGAAGCCCTGTCCCCACAGGAACAGGGAACCAAAGAAAGCCAGCAGTCCAAACAAGCACAGCAACACACTCAACACTTTTATACTGGCCGGAATTTTCTTCGTATCCATCGCGTATGCCTCCTCATCACAAAACGCCAAAGATAA
>JBNKDB010000367.1:0-11109 GCA_050288045.1 Anaerolineales bacterium
AGCATCAGCGTGTCCTTGGAAAGCGCCGCCTCCTGGCAATCCGCCAGAGCAGGTTCTTCCGCGCCCCATACAGCCAGCTTGGTCTTTTCGGAGACCGCGTTGGGCAGCAGCGCAGGGTTATCATCCACGTCGATGTAGGCAAACTCGGTATCCAGGAAACTGGTAAAAGTCGTGCCATAATCGAAATCAAAAGCCGTGCGGTAAGGCAGCTGCAGCGTGTTGTAATTGGCCTGCGGGTTGGCAGTGACCAGATCACCACGCGGCATCCCCCAGGTATCGGTCGCCACCACAAACAACGGTCCCGCAACCTCGTAATCTTCCAGTTCATCCGGGTCGTCGATCACATCGAAGTATGCCATACGCCCCAGGCGACCCTCGTCGGTCTGGTAGCACAAGTAAACCGGACGCGGTGGGCTTTTCTCGACCACCACAGCCTCAGTGTCCATAGTCAGCGAAGCACAATCGTCATAATCCGGGAAAGAGGCCTTGCCCCAATAGGAAAGGCGCGCCCCATTGGTCGGGAAGATCTGCACCTGCTCCTCGTTCGGCAACGCAAAGTTCAGGTCGACGTTGCGGCGATTGCCACCATAATCCAGATCTGCGCCTGCGGCAGGCAACGTGCTTTCATGCACGGCCTGGAGCGCCGGGAACGTCAGCGCCTCCCGGCTTTCCACATCCCAGATCGTGTAGCTGATATCCAACGTTTCCGTCCAGGCCTGCTGGGGATCGAAATAACGCCCCACCACCTGGAAATAGCCGTAGCTATCCATATCGGTCAGGAAACACACGAAGGTGCCGGGCGTCAGATCGGCCAGGGCCAGCGGTTCTTCGGCCAGGGAAACGCCCTGGCAGTCACCCAGACTGGGTTCCACATCGCCCCATAACGCCACCAATGCTGGCGCGTCGGCTGCGATCACAATCTCCGCATCCACTGGCCCATCGGGGTCGAAGGGTACGTAGCGAATGTCAGCTGTGAACAAACCGGTCGGGATCAACTCGACATCTTCTGGCGCATCTTCGGCTTCTTCCGGCGGGATCGGCACAGAAATTCCCGACCCGGCGTCGAAATCGAAACTCGCTCCGGCGTACAGGTGCTGGAAATTCTGCGAATATGCCACCATTTCCGGCAGCGGCCCGACATCCAACGGCGCAAGCTCAACCGGTTGTACCGCTTGCATGGGAGCTTGCGTCGGCAGCAACTGCGCTGTGTGAGTCGGGGCAACCTCCGCCGGAGATTCCGCGGAAATTTCCACCGCTGTTTCCGTAGGTGGTTGAGCCGTGGCCGGAGGACTGCATGCCGCCAACAGCAGCAATGCAGCCAAAGACAAAGATACGTGCTTCATAAGCTGCCTGGTTATTCGGCCAATAAGGGGTCGATCATGCTGGTAATCTCCCGCACCGAGCCGAAAGGTCCAACCTTGACGTTGGTAATCATCCCATCACGGTCAATAACGTAAGTTTCAGGCACACCGGTGGCATGGAAATCATCGTAAATGCGCGTGCCAATGTCCGGGCCATTGGGATAGGTGATCCCAAAGCGTTCCAGATAGCGCATGGCGGGGTCGTCCGTGTCGGCGTAAGCAATCCCCAAGAAGAGCACATCGTCGCGGTCGGCGTATTGTTCCCAGGCCGCTTGCAGATCGGGGGCTTCGTCTTCACAGGGCGTACACCACGAAGCCCAGATGTTGACCAGCACGACCTTGCCGCGCATTTCTTCCAGTGTCATTTGGGTGCCATCGTAGTTATAGAATATAAAATCAGGCGCGGCGACACCGGGCTTGACCGTGGTCTGGCTCTTATTAACCAGTTGCAGTCCGACCACGATCAGCAACCCCAGGACAACGATCCAGATGATCCACTGCACCCAGGCCGGCATGCCGCTCGATGCTTCAGTTTGAGAAGGGGTATCGGTTTGTAATTCACTCATTGTATTTATACCTATTCACAGATTGGAGAAACTGACCGTTTATAACCGGTGAAATGATCCAAATCGAACGGTCTGCTCCCAAAAACAGCACCCTGTCAGGTGCGGTTTTTTAATTCAGCTTCCAGCCGGGAGGTATACTCATCCTCCTCCGGCGGGGCATTTTCTGCCTGGCTGGCAGCCGTCTGAGTCAGCGGTTTGCGCCAGGATTGCAGCCCGCGATAGAGCAGGAAAGCGGCCAGTGCGATCACAACCGGCGGCACAATATAGACCAGCCAGTTGAAACCATGCCGCGGCGGTTCAGCCAATACCCGGTCGCCGTAGCGCGCCACGAACAATTCATGGATCTGTTCTTCGGTTAGTCCCTCGGCCAGATTCAGGCGGATTTCATCACGCCATTGCTGACAAGCAACCGTGCCGCATACATCCAGGGGAATGTTTTCGCATACCGGACAGTACATGCCCTCAGCGATGGCGTTGACTTGATCGTCGGTAATATCGTCTACTGGCGGTTGCGGCGTGGGGTCTTGCGCCAATGCATTCGGCACACCCACCAGGCTTATCAAGAAAACCGCCAGCAACGCAAGGATTATTTTCAGTCTCATTTTCACTTAGAACCTTCGACATCCACACGCCGAAAGAGAACCGTTTCGCATACCTTCGACATGCTGCAATTTCTAATTTGTAATCTGCAATTTACCTGCATGGTACAAGACACCGCTTGCTTCATGCATGCTTACATCTTGCACCTTGTCAGTCCCCTGCCCGGGCACCAACCGGCACCGCGGAAGACATGCGCACCGGCAGTTCTTCTTTCTCAGGCCAGGCTGCCACTAACGTCCCCAAGATAAAAATCAGTGCGCCCGTCCACAGCCAGTTCACCAACGGGTTGTGGTACAGCTTGAAGGTGGCGCTCTGCGTAGAAACCGGCTGCCAGTCGACCAGCAGTACATAGAAATCTTCTTCCATCGTACTAGAAAGGCCGGGGATGGTCATCGACTGTTGGGCCTCGTAGAAATAATCCCGCCGTGGGTACAGTTCGGTTACGAACGTGCCATTCTTATACACACTCACCACGGCACGCGCCACATTACGGTTATCGTTGGTGTTGAATTCAGCCAGAGAATCGTAAGTCATCACGTAATCGTCCAGGGTAACCTGACCACCTAACGGGATGGTAGCCTGGGTCTCGGTCTGGAAAATCTCGATGCCGATGATGCCAATCGCCATCAACACAACGCCGAGGTGGATGATATAACCACCGTAGCGACGGCGGTTGCGTCCAATCAAATTCACAAACGCACTGAAGAAATTCTCCTGCTTGGTGCGGTGGCGGGAAACCACGCCGCGCCAGAATTCATACAGGGTCACAAACACGACCAATGCGCCCACTCCAAAACCGATCAGAGCACCTACACTGCGCATTCCGGCGATCACCAACCCAACCACCAACAGCACAGCCAGGATGGTCGGTTTCCAGATCTGCCGGCCCAACGAACGTGCCGTCGAGGCACGCCAGGCGGAAAGCGGGGCAATGCCCATCAATAAGAGCAAACCAAGCCACAACGGGCCGGTAGCGCGTTCATAGAAAACCGGGCCTAGCGTGATCTTCTGGCCGGTAAAGACCTCACTGATCAGGGGCGAAATCACACCCCAAAAGCACACGAACAAAATAGCAATGAACAGTAAATTATTGACCAGGAAAAGAGTCTCGCGAGAGAACAGCGAATTCAGATGGGTGGCGGATTGAAGGCTTCCCCAGCGCCAGATCAACAGCACCACTGAGATGAGGAAGGTGAGCGAAATGAACATGAAGAACATCGGGCCAATCGCGCTCTGCGCAAAAGCGTGTACAGAACTAAGCACACCGGAGCGGGTCAGGAAGGTACCGAAGATTACCAGGTCATAGGTCAGGATGATCAACACCATGTTCCACTGCTTGAACATATCGCGCTTTTCCTGGATCATCACAGAATGCAGGAAAGCCGTACCGCTCAACCAGGGCATCAGCGCCGCGATCTCTACCGGGTCCCAGCCCCAATAACCACCCCAACCGAGCACTTTGGAAGCCCAACGCCCGCCCAGCACCAGGCCGAGCGAGAGGAACAGCCAGGCCCACAGCGTCCAACGACGGGTCAAGCGGATCCAGCGATCATCCGTGCGTCCGGTCACTAAGGCGGCGATGGCGAAGGAGAACGGCACCACGAAGGATACAAAGCCCAGATACAGCATCGGCGGGTGAATGATCATACCCGGATGACGCAGCAGCGGGTTAAGGCCGCGGCCATCGGCCGGAATGTAAGGCGCTGTGCCATTCGGCTGGAAGACAGCCGTAACCACCCCACCAACATTGTTCTGCCACAGGCGCACGAAAGGATTCTCGAAGAAAATTACCAACGAGAGGAAAAACGCCAACGTGAACAGACTGACTACGATCACCCAGGGCAGAAATTCGCGGTCGCGGTCCCATTTGCGCAGCGTGACAGCCGATGCAAAGGTCGACATCAACCAGGCCCAGAAGACCAACGAGCCTTCCTGCCCCCCCCACAAAGCGGTGATGCGCAAATAGAGCGGCATACTGCGGCTGGTGACCGCCGAAACGTATTCCACCTGGAAATCGTGCACGACCAGGGAGTAAATAATGCTCACCGCAGTCAGGGTGAGCAAGGGGAAAGTAAGCAACATGGCATTCCGAGCGCTGTCTACCCAGGCCGGGTGATCCTTCAAGGCCCCATAAACAGCCGCGCCAATGCCGTATAGTGAAATCAGAAACGTGAATATCAGAGCGGCAAAACCTAAATTAACAACCATTAATCAATCACTCCAGATTATCTGATGGTGACAAGTTCAAACAGGGATATTACGCGTCGGCCTGTTCAGGAGCGGCATCTTCGTACTTGGTCGGGCATTTGAGCAAAAGCTCGTCGGCCTGGAAGACACCGTTAGTATCCAACGTACCGGTCATGATCGCCTGCGCTTCGTTCTTCAACAAGTCAGGTTTGACGCCAACGTACACGACCTGCATGCGGGTGCGCGTCGGATCGCTTACCGCTTCGTGCAGCGCCTGCGCCAAACCGCCTTCTTCGTTCAAGATTTCGTTATCGGCTGGCATGTGGGCAACGTCGAATTTCAAGGTCAGTGTTTCGGGATCGTATGCGATCGTGTCGCCGATCACGGCCCCAGTCACGCGTAATTGTTTGCCATCCCCCGGTTCGACTTTCGCTTGCATTTCTTCAACCGTATAAAAATACTGCGCGCCAGCCTGGGTGGCTGAGGCGATCAGGTAGATCACTGCGGCCAGGATCAACAAACCACCAACAATAAATTTGACTCGGCCACCGCCCCCAGCATTGGTTTCTACACTGTTTTCCATAAGTAAAACCTCCATGTAACCAATCCAAACGGTAAGTAAAGATTATAACCGTAATTATGCCAGAAATTAATTCCGCGAAGATAAGAATACCATAAATATTGTGAAATTTGGTGCTATTAGGGCAACTGGCCTCCCGCAGTGGAATGCCAATCCGCGAAATGACAACCATTTCGACCTAAGCATCTTCTTTTGGGCAATTACCTCGCGCGAACAATTTATATCATAAGATCAACTTTGTCCAGGGTAATAGCACCAATACCGGCAATAGCTGGCTATATTTTACTTATTTTACCCGATTTGGATATTTACACATATCCCCCACTGGACGGGACATTTGTCCCTCTCACCTCCTAGAGATCGATCAAGCCTGTTTTGATGGCGAACTTGACCAATTCCGTGCTGGAATGCAAATTCAGTTTATTCATGATGCGCTCGCGATGGCGGGCCACGGTCTTCGGGCTGATGTTCAGTTTCTCACCGATCTCCGAACTGGTAAACCCCTCCGCCACCAACTCCAACACTTCCTGCTCGCGTTGACTGAGCACATCCAGACTCTCGCCCGCTTCTTCCTCCTCACCGGGAGCAAACGTCGGTTCGGAGGAAACCAACCGGCGGTAATCGCGCAGCAGCCAGCGCGCCAGCGGGGGCTGCAAATATACGTTCCCAGCTGCCACCGAGCGGATCGCCGCTACCAGTTCTTCCGGTGCAGCGCGCTTGGTGATGTACCCCGAAGCGCCAGCCTTCAACATGGCAAAGAAATATTCTTTATCCTCATGCACGGTCAGCACCAAGACATGCGCGCCGGGGCATTCCGCCGAAAGCCGCCGCGTTGCTTCGAACCCATCGACTTCCGGCATGGTGATGTCCATCAACACGACATCAGGGCACACCCGGGTAACCATTTCCGGTAGGTTCTTCCCACTGCCAGACTCGGCAACCACCTCCATATCGGGATATCCCTCCAACAGAGTCTTTAAGCCGGTCCGCACCACATCGTGGTCGTCCACCAACATCAAACTAATCTTTTGCATCTGTAAACTCCTTGGCACTATCCGATATTTTATGGCTTTTAGAAATGACTGCCCGGACGGTTGTGCCACTCCCGACCACAGAACTCACTTCGAAACTACCACCGACCGCCTCCACCCGCTCGCGCATACTCGCCAACCCAAGACCGTGCGGGGGAATGTGATCCTGATTGACGTCAAAGCCCTGGCCGTCGTCTTTGATGACCAACTGAACAGTTTCCGGGGCATAGCCCAACCACACTGTTGCCGCGCAGGTTCCAGCATGCCGCACCACATTGGTCAGAGCTTCCTGGGCAACACGGTACAAGACCGTTTCCGTCAAGCGATCCAACCGCCCGTTCGTCCCTTCTACGCTCAATTCGACTTCCAAACCCAGTGAAGATTGGGCTTGATCGACCAGGAAACGCAGCGCTGGAACCAAGCCAAGATCATCCAACTGCGCCGGGCGCAGGTCGTGCACCAGCCGATAGATACCCTGGGCCATCTGGTTGCTCAACCCGGAAATCCGCCTGGTCAGGCTTTCGATCTCGCTGTCCTCTGGTAAGCGGTTCTGTAACGCCGCCATGTTCACACTGAAAGCGGTCAAGGTTTGCGAGGTTTCATCATGCAATTCACGAGCAATGCGAGCGCGCTCCCCTTCCTGGGCGATCACCGTGCGCCGTAAGATTTCCCGGCGCAGTTCGGCCTGTTTGACCAATTCCTCCTGCACGCGCTCCAGAGCTTCCAAACGTTCCTGCTGGACAGCCTCGTGTTGATATTTACGCTCCACTTCAACCACATTCAATGTGCGGATCAAGCCAACCATCACTATGACTGCCGTAAGCGCCCGTACGACCTGGATCGGGAAACCAAAGATATCCAGAAAGAGTTGCGAATTCAACACCGCCGCCGGGCCAAATTGGGCCGGTGTAACAAAAAGCTGCGAAATCCCATAGAACAAGAAGCCGGTTGCTGAAACGTAGAGGCATTTGACCGGTCGACAAACCCGTTCGACTTTAATCTGATAAGCCAGTTTCCAGAGTGCCGCGGCGGCCATAATGCCACCGGGGAAAGCCAGCGCATAGCGGGCGATAATGTCGGTATGCAGCATCCAGTTTTTTGGATCGTTCCAGGGTGTTTCCTTCAGCACCACCACCAACCCAAGGTAAAAAACCAACGCCAAGTTAGCAATACAAAGCCCCCGACACGCTTCCCACAACCTGCCATCCCTGGACATCAGCAAGATCTGCGCCCCGAAGGCAACCAAGGCGATGAAAGATAACGCCAGGAGAATGACGCGCCCGGCCATGACCGCCCCGGGAAATTCGCCTCCCAGCCATTGCCCTTCCAGCAGAAAGATTTCCAGCCATTCATGCGCACCATGCAGGATGCCAAAAAGGATCAACGGGCGCAGCACACGCGCATCCGCCAGCAGCGGGACGCGGTTGGACTCCAGCAAGAGCGTCAGGCCCATACTGAAAAATGCCAAACCATAGATGAAAAACACGATCACCAGATTGGCCTGGTAACCGGATAAGATCATTTGTAACCTCTCAAATCAGGTAAATTATCCCAGGCAAATATCGACCCGCACACTTCAAAAATCATGCAAACAGATGCCCGGGTTGCTACTATTGTATATCTACCTATATTTTACAAAAATATGTAGTTTTCCCTAAGCAACTATTAGGGCAAATGCCCTATCCTACATAGGGCATTTGTCACTAATATACTATAATTATTCCCTGCATAATAGATAAAGTAGCCCAATACAATTGCCAACTATTGGGGTATAATACCCAATAGTTGGCCAGTTGATTGGCACAATGACCCATTCCGGCATCGAAAACCGGTTTGGGTTATCGAACTTAATCTTACCAGCACTGGCAAATTTAGCAGCAATGACCGGAGGTCGACACCGATCATTTCTAGAAAGGAGGCTTTAGCTCAAATAAGAAGCTAGAAATAACCCGGTAAATTAACCGTGGATGGCTTGCCTGGGGTTGCTGGCGTATTCGCTTTTTCTGCGTTGCGCTTGGGTACCGGCCCCGCCTTCCACACCAGAATGGCAAAAACTATTACATTAAATGTAAAGGAGTGAGAGGATCACACATATGAAGAAACTTTTCCCTCTCTTTTTACTGCTGGCTGGCTTGAGTATTTTGGCAGTTAGCTGTGGTGCGGAACCCGTCGAGGTGACCGTACCTGTTGAAGTTACCCGCATTGTTGAGGTTACCCCAGAAACAGCGGAAGAAGACATGGCCCCGGCCGTTGAAATTCCGTACCTCTCCCAATGGGAAGCCTCCCCCCATAATGATGCCGAAGCCGAAGCTTTCCGCCACTGGGATGAAGATCCTGGTGAGGTTGAGGCTGCCTGTGCGCAATGTCACAGTTCCTACGGTTATCAGGATTTCCTGGGCGCCGACGGCAGTGCCCCTGGCGTCGATGGCCCGGCCGAACTTGGCTCGACCGTCAACTGTGTAGCCTGCCACAATAGTGTGACCGCTACCCTGGACAGCGTGACCATGCCCTCCGGCGTTGAACTGACCGGCCTGGGCGACGAATCGCGCTGCATGGTCTGTCACCAGGGTCGCGCTTCCAAAATCGCGGTGGATGAAGCTACCGCTGATATGGATGCAGACACCGTAAGTGAAGACCTCGGCTTCATTAACATCCACTACTTCGCCGCCGCTGCCACAAAGTACGGCACGCTGGCAAAGGGTGGCTACGAGTATGATGGCAAAACATACGACGCCGAGTTCGCCCACGTCGAAGGCTACGACACCTGCATCGACTGCCACAACCCGCATACGCTGGAAGTCAAAGTCGAAGAATGCAGTGTTTGCCACGAAGGCGTTACTACCGTGGAAGACTTCAAAGACGTCCGTATGCAAGGTTCTCAAGTAGACTACGACGGCGATGGTAACATCGAAGAAGGCGTCTACTACGAACTGGTCGGCCTGCAAGACTTGCTCCTCCAGGCCATGCAGAGTTACGCTGCTGATGTAGCCGGCACGCAAATCGCCTACAATTCGGCTGCCTACCCGTACTTCTTCATCGACACCAATGGTGATGGCGAAGCCGGTGATGATGAAGCCAACTACGGCAACCGCTACGTTTCCTGGACCCCGCGCCTGCTCAAGGCTGCCTACAACTACCAGGTTGCTGAGAAGGATCCCGGCGACTTCGCTCACGGCGGCAAGTACATCATCGCGTTGCTGTACGACTCGATTGAGGACCTGAACCAGGGCACCGACCTGACCAATGCACACCGCATTGACCACGGCCACTTTGCCGGTTCCGAAGAAGCTTTCCGCCACTGGGACGAAGATGGTGAAGTCTCTGGTAGCTGTGCCAAGTGCCACAGTGCCGGTGGTCTGCCAGAATTCCTGGCCGAAGGCGTGAACGTATCGCAGCCCATCAGCAACGGCTTCCAGTGCTCCACCTGCCACAACGAAGCTGAATGGCCGTCGATCTATGCAGTCACCAGCGTGACTTTCCCGAGCGGCGCAACCGTTTCTTCCGAGGAAGCCACACCGTCCCTGTTGTGCATGAACTGCCACCAGGGTCGCGCTTCGGGTGCCGATGTTGATGCCCGCATTGCCTCCGGCAACCTGGGCTTCGTCAACGTGCACTACTTCGCCGCCGGTGCTACCCGCAATGGTTCTGACGTCGCTGGCATGTACCAGTATACTGGCAAAGACTATGCTGGCCCGTTCGTCCACCCGGTCAACGAGTGTGTCGACTGCCACGACCCGCACAAGCTCGAGGTCGAGGTTGAGAAATGCTCCGCCTGTCACCCCGGTGTGACCGCTGTCACCGAAATTCGTGGCGCCGAAACACCTGATTACGACGGTGACGGGGTTGAAGAAGGCGTTGCCGGTGAGGTTGCCACCTTTACCGAGCGCCTGTACGAAGCTTTGCAAGCCAACGCAGAAGCCAATGACACGCCGCTTGTGTACGATCCAGGCCGCTACCCATACTTCTTCGATGATGCTGGCGAACGCTTCGCCGGTTGGACTCCTGAACTTTTGAAGGCCGCTTACAACTACCAGTATGCCCAGAAAGACCCGGGTGCTTTCGCCCATAACGCACCTTACGTGCTGCAGGCCCTGTATGACTCCATTCAGGATCTGGGTGGCGACACCAGCGGTCTAACCCGGCCGTAACCTTATTCACTAGACAGATTCAGAAGATCGGGCACGTTTGTGCCCGATCTTTCTATTCCCTCGCTGCATCGTAGCGCCTACATTAATAAACGCCCCGAATTGTGATTATTCGCATTATTGGGGTATAATATATACAAATAATCCGGTTCGGCAGTGCAAAGCTTCGATAGATAATCGACCACTTTACAACGATCTGGAAGACAGCGGGGCCAGTAAGACACGATCGCAAATAAGTGGCGGCAGCAAAATTACCTATCCCGGCAATGCACACCAATAATCTGTCGACCAGTTCTCAAATTCGCGAGGAGAAACATCATGAAAAAGATTCTCCAGAAGTTGAAGCATTTTTTCCTCCCTCCGGCTGGAACGCCTACCCCCCTGCGCATCCTGCCTTACGCCATCCTGGGTCTATTGACCGTGGCGGTGCTGGCTGCCGGAACCGCGGGTTGGAATTACACCAACTCGTCCGAATTCTGCGGTACGGCCTGCCATACCATGCCGCCGGAATACAGCGCCTACCTGATCTCGCCACACGCGCGCGTGCAATGTGTGGAGTGCCACATCGGGCGCGATGTGATCACCACCCAATTCACCCGCAAGGCTGGGGATCTCCGGCATGTTGTCCTCAACCTCACC
>JBNKDB010000368.1:0-8918 GCA_050288045.1 Anaerolineales bacterium
AAGGTGGCGGTTTCATTGGCTACGGCCTGATGGTTTTTCTGGGTAACGGTCTGGGGCTGCTCGGCCTAGTTATTGTATTGCTGGCCTGGGGTTTGATCGCCCTGGCGCTGACCCTGGATCGCTCGGTATTGGATTTGTTCCGTTGGGTGCCGCCCGCCTGGCTGCGCCTGCAAGACACCTGGGATGAACTCCAGGCCCAGCGCCGGGAACGCGCCGCGCAAAGGAACGCCAACCAACGGCCGCAGCGCTCGGTACAGATTTCCCCGCAAGTCCCGGCACGCCCGGCGGCAGCTACAACCAGCGCGCCTGCCAATCCAGCCGCTGCCCAACCCTCGCCGGAAAACCTGGCACAAACCGCGCCCATGGCCGTCCCCTACCCGGATGTCGAGCCACGCCCATTCGTACTCCCCCAGATTGCCGAGATGTTGGATGAAGGCACCGAATTCGAGGTCGATGATGAGTTCGACCGCCAGCGGGCGCGCGTGATCGAAGAGACACTCAGTTCGTTCAGCGCCCCGGCCCACGTGGTCGAGATTAACCGTGGCCCGGTCATCACCCAGTTTGGTGTCGAACCGGACTTCATCGAGAACAACCGCGGCCGCACGCGCGTGCGGGTCGGCAAGATCGCCTCGCTGGCCGACGACCTGGCGCTGGTGCTGGCCGCCTCACGCGTGCGCGTCGAAGCGCCCGTCCCCGGCAAAGGCTTCGTGGGCATTGAAGTGCCCAACGAAAAAGTATCGGTAGTGGCATTACGCGACGTGATCGAAAGCCCGGCCTTTCAACGCCTGAACTCCCCGCTGCGCTTTGCCCTCGGCCAGGACGTGGCCGGTAATGCTGTGGCCGGTGACCTGATCGGCATGCCGCACATGCTGATCGCCGGTGCGACCGGCTCTGGTAAATCGGTATGCGTCAACGCCATCATCGCCTGCTATCTGCTGAACAATACCCCCGAGACACTGCGCTTCATCATGGTCGACCCCAAGCGCGTCGAATTGACCGGCTATAACGGCATTCCCCACTTGCTGGCCCCGGTGGTCGTTGACATCGATAAGATCGTTGGTGTGCTGCAATGGGTGACGCGCGAGATGGACAGCCGCTACCAAAAGTTCGCCGACGTGGGCGCGCGCAACATCGCCAATTACAACCGTATGATCGCTGCCAAGGGCGAAAAGAAACTGCCCTATCTGGTGGTGGTGATCGACGAGTTGGCCGACCTGATGATGGTCGCTCCCGACCAGACCGAAAAACTGATCACGCGTATGGCGCAACTGGCGCGCGCCACCGGCATCCACCTGATCATTTCCACCCAACGCCCTTCGGTAGACGTGGTCACCGGCCTGATCAAGGCCAACATCCCTTCGCGCATCTCCTTTGCCACCGCTTCCGGTACCGACAGCCGCGTGATCCTGGATGCGCCCGGCGCCGAACGCTTGCTGGGGCGCGGCGATATGCTCTTCCAGGCCCCCGACTCGCCTGCCCCGGTACGTTTGCAGGGTGTATGGGTTTCCGAGCCGGAGATCATGCGCATCGTGCAATACTGGCGCGGTTTCTCCAGTACGGCCGCGACCACTCAAATGACTGTCGGTGGTGCACCGGACGCTCTCCCAGCCGGGATTCCACTTAAACAGATGGAAATCTGGGAAGAGATGCAGGAAGAAGAGCCCACTGACGACCTGTTCGGTGAAGCTGTTGCCATCGTGCGTGAAGAAGGGCGCGCTTCGATCTCCATGCTGCAGCGCCGCCTGCGCGTCGGCTATACGCGCGCCGCCCGCCTGATCGACGAAATGGAAAATCGCGAGATCATCAGCCCACCTTACGGGGGAGCCCACACACGTGAGGTGTTGGACTACGGCGAGTTCGGCGCGCCCCCGGCGGATGACTGAGCGGGGCAAATTAGAAATCACAGATTAGAGATTGCACGATACAAGTTGCAGGGTGCAATTTAAGAATCAGAAATTAAGCATTGGAAATTAGATATTAAGCCAATTTGCAAATCACGATTCTCGAATCTCGTTATCCCTTAAGGGCGGATTGCTGACAGCCAAACACTAATCACCCTATCCCCCAACAAATTTGTTAAGTGATACTCGGATAATTTGTGGTATCTTAACAGCAGATACAAAAAACCGATAAAGGCAAACCCGGTGAAAACCGGCGACGCAAAGCTATGGGCCTAAAGCATGGCGAACAAGTTCTCAAAATGCAAAGGCTGCCAGGCCGCCGCAGACTGATTGAAATCATCATCTTTGGCCTGGCTGCGACCAGGCCGTTTTGTTTGAAAAACCGTACATTACAAAATTAAATTTGAACCGACAAAGGCAAACCCGGTGAAAACCGGCGACGCAAAGCTATGGGTCTAAGGCAATGGAGAATAACAAGGTCTCCACCAAGTTGCTATGACTGCCAAGCCGCCGAAATCAAATGGGCTCAAACCCATGGGGGGTAGAGTACCATTTTGGTTTCGGTCATCAGATAACCTTTTTTGAAAGGGCTACGAAGATGACGAAACAACTCTATCCTAACAATACTAAGCGTGGATTATTCCGCCCCCTCGCACTCCTTTACCTGGCCTTGGTGCTGGTGATAGGGTCGATTACATATGGTTACGCCTCCACCACCGTGCTGGACCCCAGCGCGGGTGGGAATGGAGCCCAAGCGATTAGCGGTTTCAACGTAGAAAACATCAGCCACAAGCTGTCCCCCGCCGACCCAACCCAAATCGCCTCAATCCAATTTGAAATTACCTCCGGCGCTTCTACCTCACCAGCCGGTAGTGTGTATATCAAAATCAATGATGATGCGAATTTCACCAAATGCGAACCGACCACCGGCAATACCTGGAATTGCGAATTCACGGCTGGCAGCCAGCCAAGCGTGGCCGCAATTTCCAACCTGCGGGTGATCGCTTCAGAATAAGAGGGTAATCTATGCTTACAAACACCTCCCTAAACCAAGCTGATCCTGTCGTTATGCAGGACAAGAAAGTATTGATTATCGATGATGAGCCGGCCCTCCTGGTTGGCTTATCTGCTTATATGAAACGGGCCGGGTATGAAGTCGTGACCGCCACCAACGGGAACGACGGCCTGAAACAGATCCGCGAAAACAATCCCGACGTCATCATCTGCGATGTGATGATGCCCACGCCTAACGGCTTCGAACTCCGGCAACTGCTCAGCCAGGACCCCGATACGGTACACATCCCATTCATCTTCCTGACTGCGCGCGGTGACCGCGAAGACAAAGTCATGGGCATTCAATCCGGAGCGGACGACTACATCACCAAGCCTTTCGACCGTGAAGAACTGATCGCCCGGGTAGCCGCCGTGCTGCGGCGCGCAGAGGTCAGCCGCCAGATCGGCCATTCTGAGGCACAGGAAGCCGCCTCGGCACAAATGGAACTGGTGCGCGCCGAATTCCTGAAAAACTTCCATCACGAACTACGCACCCCACTGACCAAGATCCTGGGACTGCTGGAACTGGTGCTTACCGATAAATTCGACACTCCTGAAGAGCAGATCGACTTCCTAAAAATGACGCTGAACAGCGCCAAGGATTTAAACAGCCTGGTCGAAGATGTGATTGCGCTGACCGACATCGACCAGAGCCAACTGAATACCTTCCGCCAGGACATCAACCTGGACGTTGCTTTCCACAAACCGCTCAACCACCTGCTGGCTCGCTACCAGGAAAAGAACCTGGACGTGGAAACCAACGTCGAAGTCATTGAAACCATCCATGCCCCCCGCAAAGGCTTCAAGCAAGCTATCATGCATATTATCGACAATGCCCTGAAATTCAGCCCGGAAGGCGGGCACGTACAGATCAACTTGTTGAGCAATGGCAGCGGTGGCTGCATCTTGCAAGTGACCGATGAAGGCCCCGGCATCCCTAAAAACCAGCGCGAGAAAGTCTTCGAGCGCTTCTACCAGATCGACCAGGGCGATGCCCGCACCTTTGGCGGTTTAGGGGTCGGGCTGACCATCGCCCAGGCTTTCGCCCAGTCGCTTGGCGGAGGTGTGGTCATCAAGGACACCACATCCGGCTGTGAAGTGCAGATGGTGATTCCGTCCGGCCAATCCGATTGGGAATCTGTCTAGGTCACATCACTGTATGGATACGATCAAGCAGGAAGTTGCGCTGGCAAGTACCAGTCCAAAGATCGTCGTGCCCGGCACCGGGCAGTTCGAACGCCCCTGGATCATCGTCGACAACAACGGTCGCGTCACCGGTACCAATACCACCGGTCTGGCGATCATGGAACTGGACCTGCCCTTGCCCGATGATGTCTACATCCAGGACATTATCCCTGCTATCGCCCCTCTATTCCCCGGTATCCAGGGCCAGTATCACCAGCCATACAAGACCACCCTGGAAATGGGCGGGGTCGAACAGCCGCTCCAGATCGTGGCTTCCCCATTATTCACAAACGGGAATGACACATTCCATTTATTGAGCCTGAATCTGATCGATCCAGACAAGCACACCGTCCGCAGCGTCACCGATACCCCAGACCCCTATCGCACGCTGTTCGAACAGAACAACGATGCCATCTTTATCGTTGGGCTGGATTTGAAGATCATCGACGCCAACTCACGCGCCGCCCAGATGGTTGGATACCCAATTGAAGAATTGATTGGTATGCCTGCCAACAAATTGATTTCCCTCGAAGAGAACTCTTCCTCCGTGGTATCTTCCACACAGATTTTCGAGCGCACCTATGTATGCAAGGATGGTTCTCACTTACCGGTGGAGATCGGCGCCACCATCGTGCGCAATTCAAGCGGTGTCCCTATCCATATCTTGAACATTGTGCGCGATATTTCCGAGCGCAAACGCGCCGAAGAATCCTTGCAACGCAAGGATGAAATCTTGACCGCGGTCAGTTTTGCAGCCGAAAAATTACTGCAATCTCACCATTGGGATGAAAGCATTCCCGGCATATTGGAACTCTTAGGCACGGCAGCCCGCGTCTCCCGCGTCTATATTTTCGAAGTATTGCCCGGCAATAACGATGCACGCCTGATGTACGAATGGGCCACTGCAGAGATGACCACATGGAAAGAATACCTGCGAGAGAACGATCTGTCCTTGAACGACCCCCGTTTGCAACGTTGGGTAAACACGCTTCGGCAAGCCAAAGGCATGTTCAGCAATATCGATGAGCTTCCAGATGAAGAACGCGAGATCATGGCGGTCATGGGCATCCAATCATTGGCCGTATTCCCCATTTTCGTTCAGGATGAGTGGCGCGGTATCATCGGGTTCGATGATAATTCCCCTTGTCGGCAATGGCAACGGGCGGAAATCGATACCCTGTTTGCCGCTGCCTCCACCTTTGGCGCGGCCTTCGAGCGCCGTCAGGCGGAGGAAAAGCTCTTCCACAGTGAAGCCCGTAACAAAGCCATTATCGACGCCATCCCGGACTGCATTTTACGGGTGAGCGCCTCCGGGACTATCCTGGACGCCAGCTACAGCGAAGAGCATTGTTTTGGCCCAGCCAGTGAAGATATGGTCAATCAACCATTGACAAAACTCTTTCCTGCTGAAGTCATCGCTTTGATGAACGAACATATTGAAAAGACGCTCGAAACCGGCATCTTGCAGTATTTCGAATTCCAAATGCCGGACAGCAACCCCAAGATCGAGGCTCGAATCGCGGTCAGCGGAAACGACGAAGTATTGATCATGATGCGCGATATTTCCGACCGTGCCCGCCTGGAACAACTGAAGACCGATTTCATCAACCGCGCCTCGCACGAACTGCGTACTCCGCTGACCACCGCCACCATGATGGTCGAATTGATCCAGGAAGGCGGCACACCGGAAGAGATCACAGAATATTGGCAGATATTACACAACGAACTCAACCGCCAACGACGCTTGATTGACCGGCTGCTCACTGCTGGCCGCCTGGAAAGTAATACCCTGCTGATCTCTCCTGCGCCAGTGGAAATCTTGCCCATCGTTGAAGAAGCGATCAATGCCCTGATGCCCATCGCCCGGAAGAAAGGGTTGGCTATTCAGAAGAACCTTGAAGAATCGCTGCCGCTGGTGATGGGCGAAAATATGGGTTTACAGCAAGTGCTCATCAACTTGTTGAGCAATGCCGTAAAATATACCCCCGGTGACGAAAGTGTCGTGGTTTCCGTTTACCAGCAGGCCGGCGGGGTAAACATTGACATTAAAGACCGCGGTATTGGCATTCCAGAGGAAGACCTGCCCAACCTGTTCGAGCGCTTCTTCCGGGCACGCAATGTTACCCTGGCAGAAATTCCCGGCTCAGGGATCGGGTTGTATATCGTAAAATCGATTGTCGAGGAACTGGCAGGAAAAATTCTGGTGCAAAACAACCCCGATAAGGGCACAACCTTCAGCGTGTGGCTGCGCTGTGCAGAGGAGTAAAAGCTCGGTCTAATCATTTCATATTCCCCAAAAACGCATCAGGGAACCGGAATATCCGGTTCCCTGATTTTTTAATCTTCTAGTTGGCGAGCCACGGCCAGATACTGCGCCCGATAATCCTTGAAAGCTCGACGGCCCGCTTTGGTCAGGGCGCAGGTAGTGAGCGGATAATTGCCCCCAGCGCCAGTCTCGCGATAGCCCTTATTGATCGTCAGGTAACCGGCTTCCTCCAGCTTGCGCAGGTGGGCGGAAAGGTTACCTTTGGTCAGCCCGGTGGTATTCTCCAGGTATTTGAAATCAGCGCTTTCGCTGGCCCACAGCACAGCCATGATCGCTAGGCGGGATGGTTCGTGGATCAGACGGTCGAAATTGGTGATGTTCTTGATCTCATCGTCGTGCTCAGTCATTGCCCTTCCCCTCCCGAATCTGCGTCCAGGCCTGACGCAGTGCCAGAATTCCACTGCCAATCAGCAGTACAGCCCACACCAAACCCAGGACCAGCACCGAATTGCCCAGGGAAAGCGGCAGCACGAACATCGCTGCTGAACCTATACCACCCAGAACGCCAACCCAAACATAGCGCTTGAGCTGCAAGTGGCGGCCCAACGCAGCCAACATAAAACCGAAGCTTATCCCGGTCGATCCCCATAACACGCCCCAGATAAAGAACTGGTCTGGGAACATCGGTTGTAGCAGCAAGCCCAACCCTAACCCAGCAAGCAACACCACCGCAGAAACGATCGTGATCCAGCGCGGCACCACCACTCTCAGCGGTTTGACCATGCCGCTTTCCTGCCACAGCCAGCGTTTACGAATGGCATACATCCCCTGCTGCACACCCAACGCAGCCAAAACGGGAATCGCCAGGAGCAGGATGGCAGCCAGCATACTGGTAAAACGGTCTGTCCGGTCCAATAACCACAGATAAAAGCGCACCCAGAATGGTTGAAAAATGATCCAGTTGGTCAGTCCCAATAAGGCCATATAGATACCCAACTGGATCTCCCGCAACCCATCCAGGAACTCATAACGCTGTGTCTTTTTGATGATTTTATCGATATCTTGTTCTGCAACCATTTGTCACTCCTTGAATTAGTAACGAGTAATCTGTAATTTGGCAGCCTGGGAAAAATTCTCGCCAGTGCCTAAGTGTCTATATTGTAGCAAATTTAGTTTGTATTGTCAACTAGTTTATATAAGAAATTTGTCTGCGGAATTTAACCACATCTTTCTAACCATCACTTAATCTGCCCATGTTACAATTCCGAACGTGTTCAAACGGATAGTAAAAATCATGTTTCGCATCATCATTTTTGCAGGTCTGGCGGGAATCGTAGTTGTCTTCCTCCCCCGGCTGATCACTTCTCTATTTGCTCGTTCCCGCATGCATGCTGCCACTGATGTGCCTCCCAGCCGGGTAGCGATCGTCTTTGGGGCCGGGCTATATCGCGACGGTTCCCCCACACCGATCCTGCGCGACCGCATCGAAACTGCCGTACAGCTTTACGAAGCGGGCAAGGTAGAAATGGTCTTGATGAGCGGGGATAACCGCTTCGTGACCTACGATGAACCTACCGCCATGAAAACCTACGCCATGCAGCTCGGCCTACCCGAAGAAGCCATCACTCTTGATTTTGCCGGGCGGCGCACCTACGATACTTGCTACCGCGCCAAGCAAATCTTTGGGCTGGACGAAGCGATCCTGGTGACGCAGCAATATCACTTGCCGCGCGCCCTCTATACCTGTAACCGCCTGGGTGTAGATTCCGAAGGTGCCATCGCCGCCAACCGCAGCTACCGCCGCCGCTGGATGGCGATCTGGCAAACGCGCGAACTCGGCGCGACCATTCAGGCGCTGCTGGACGTGCACATCCTGAAACCCACCCCCGTACTTGGACAACCCGAACCGATCTTCCAGGAGGCCCAATGGACCGAGCCACAGCCCTAGCCATCGTTAGAGAATACGTCAAGAATGAAAGCCTGGTGCGCCACATGTTGGCCGTTGAAGCCGCCATGCGTTTTTACGCCCGTAAACTGGGCGAAGATGAAGAACTGTGGGGATTGGCCGGTTTGCTGCACGACTTCGACTGGGAGATCCACCCCACCCTGGAAGAACATCCCCAGGCCGGGGCACCAATGCTGCGCGAGCGCGATGTCCCTGAAGTGATCGTGCGCGCCATCCTCAGCCACGCCGACCACACCGGCGTACCGCGCCAGACCACTATGGAAAAAGCGCTGTATGCCTGCGACGAGATCACCGGCCTGGTTACAGCTTCCGCACTGGTGCGCCCGTCCAAATCGATCCGTGACCTCACCGTCAAATCGGTCAAGAAGAAATGGAAGGACCTGCGCTTTGCAGCCGGGGCCAACCGCGATGAGATCGCCGAAGCAACCGCAGACTTTGGCATGGATTTATGGGAACACACCGCCAACGTGATTGAAGCCATGCAGGGTATTGCCGAAGATTTGGGGCTGGAAGGGAATCCCGCTTAAGGTAACTCAAGCCTTACTCG
>JBNKDB010000369.1:0-1753 GCA_050288045.1 Anaerolineales bacterium
AGTATTGGTTTGCTAAAATCGCCCCAGGGGGTCTCACCAATCCAATTTCCCGATCTGAGATCAACCAACCAATGCACTATAGGTATTCACATGACTGACAAATTACACGTAGCAATGCTTTCCTACCATACCTGTCCGTTAGCAACCCTGGGCGGCAAAGACACCGGCGGCATGAACGTCTATGTCAAAGAACTTACCTGCCGGTTAGGCCGCATGAACGTACACGTTGACGTTTATACGCGTTCGCAGGACGAACATATCCCCCAGGTCGTGCACGATCTGGGTTACGGCAACCGCGTGGTACACATTCCCGCCGGGCCAGAAATTCCCCTACCCAAAGCACAACTCGCCGAGTACATTCCCGACTTCGTCGACGGCATCCTTGAATTCGCTGCAAAAAAAGAAATCAGCTACGACCTGATCCATAGCCACTACTGGATGTCCGGTATCGCCGCCCGCGACTTGAAGGCGGTCTGGGATGTACCGGTTGTGCATATGTTCCACACGCTCGGCTTGATGAAGAACCGCATCGCCGGAGAAGGCGAATCCGAAGGCGATTACCGTATTGACGGCGAGCGTGAAGTATTGGATATAGCCGACCTGGTGGTTGCAGCTACTCCCGCAGAGTTGGCACAGCTTCAATGGCTATACGAAATAAACGCCGATCACCTCACCGTCGTTCCCCCGGGTGTTGACACCTGTCATTTCTACCCCATCCCTAAAGATGAAGCCAAGAATTACATTGGCGCCAAAGAACAAAACTGCATGATTCTTTTCGTTGGACGTATCGAACCACTCAAGGGCATTGATACCCTTATCCGGGCCATTGCGCTGATGCGCGACCAGGGTTTTCTCAATAAGTACGAAGTGTGTCTCTCGATCATCGGTGGCGACGCCGATGTCTCCGAAGAGTTGATGAGCGCCGAGATGTCCCGGCTGATGAATTTATGCACCGAACTGGGTATCGACGAATATGTCAACTTCATGGGTAAGCGCAGTCAGGAAAAATTGCCCTATTATTACTCGGCTGCCAACGTCGTAGTCGTACCTTCACACTATGAATCGTTCGGCATGGTTGCTCTGGAAGCAATGGCCTGCGGCACCCCTGTGATTGCCTCCCAGGTTGGTGGCCTGGCATACCTCATTCAAGACGGCGAAACCGGCTACCACATCCCCAACCAGGACCCCCAGGCGCTCAGTGAGAAGCTTATGCTGCTACTCAGCGACCCGGAGTTACGCCAGGTAATGAACTTGAAAGCCGCTATGTATGCCCGCGATTATAGCTGGAGCAATATCGCTAACCAGATCATCGAGGTATATAAGCGCGTGCTTTGCCCCGAAAAAGGCGGCAAGATTTACACCCACGAAATCGGTATGTAAGCTTCGTTTCTGCGAATCCGCCTCTATTTCTAGAGACTACCGTTTCTGCTCCAGATCACTCTGGTGGATTTTAACAGTTTGCCCATTTCCCCACATGAATAAGGTTCCTCTTCATCGAAGTCATCCGGCCATTCTCCCGCGTCCATAGCCAGCTTAATCTTCTCGAGGATTTTCTGCCAGGTGTCTGCGGGAGGTGCAACGCCGTCTCTACAACGCGCGAATTTCTCACGCAGTTTTTGCTCGAAATGAGCACCGTTATTTACATCTGAATAATTATTAATCTGCATTCCTCTTCAACCATCAAATCTAATCTGCTTTAATTTGTCTTTCAACCGGTAAAAACGATCGATCCGCGCACAAAAAACACTTCGCT
>JBNKDB010000370.1:0-2546 GCA_050288045.1 Anaerolineales bacterium
GAGGTTATTCTGGCAATAAAGGAAGGTCTATGAGTCGTATCAAAAAGGCACTCCTAATCAGCGTGGTGTTATTTTCCTGTGTGGGCTGCGATCAGGTCACCAAATCCATCGCCGCGGAGCAACTGCCCGTGGCCGAACCGATTCGCTTGCTGGGGGACACCATTCGGCTGCAATATACCTCGAACACGGGTGGTTTTCTGGGGCTGGGATCGAGTTTGCCACAGCCGGTGCGCTTCTGGGTGTTCAGTGTGATGACCGCTATGATTTTGGCCGGCGCGCTGTGGTACGCCTGGACATCCCAAGAGATCGAGCATCCGGCTATCGTGCTGGGCGTGGCATTGATCCTGGCTGGTGGGATTGGCAACCTGATCGACCGTTTGGTGAATGATGGGCACGTGGTCGATTTTATGAATATTGGCATTGGTGGCTTGCGGACTGGGATTTTCAATGTGGCTGACATTGCCATTATGGCCGGGCCAGCCTTGTTGCTGATTGGGATGGCGCTGTTGCACAAAGCGGAAATGCCGCAGGATGAGGGCGACGGTCAGGCCGCTTAGAAAGTGTACGAAACCGTTAAACATGACAGGTGCGCAAAACTGCGCACCTGTTTTTATGTCGGGGAAACGATAATTTCAACTTTAGGGTGCGGACACCACTACATTGTCGAAGCGCACCCGCAAACCAGGGGTGCTCCAGGTACCGGCGATCAGGCCGATATCACCACTGCGGAAGGTATTGTCCTGCACTTCGACCAGAGGAATGCCGTTCACTGCCAGCGTCAGCGTATTGCCCACGCAGGCCCCGGTGAGCGTCATCGTGCCGCTGGTCGGGATCTCGCGCGAGATCGTCCAGTCTACCAGCTTAGTGAATTCACTGTCTACGTATTTCCAGATCGAGTAATAGCCGTCCTCGGTCACTTCCAACCCGTAGAAATTGCCTCCATCCTGGTAGCGACAGATGATACCGAAATCGCCTTCGGTGCTGCTGTTCACCACCTGGGCGTCGACCGAGATCACGGCGTCTCCGAATGTCTGGTAGGCATTGCCCCAGATCAGGTAATCCTCAACCACGACCTCGATCTCATAGCCGCCGTTGGCGTAAGTGATCGAGCCATTGTCGCTGCTGCCGACGTCCCATACATCCGTAACTGAAAAGTCGTCTTCGTAAAGCACGTCGCCTTCAATGGGAATATCCTCGCTGGCAATGCCGGACGAACTGCCGATCCATTCTTCACCGCGCCGGGCGGCTTCGATCATTGGCAGGGCCAGCTTGACCGGGCGTAGGGCATTGATGAAACCACCGGTGGGCACACAACTATCGTTCTCATCCACAATGCCGTCGCGGTTGGTATCTACCAGCACGCGGCAGTCGACATATTGGTCATCGCCGCCGTAGCCTAATTGAGTGGGGATACCGATCAGGTAACCGTCTTCGGTAGCGGCCAGGCCACCACTGTTGCCACCGGCAATCGTGGCCGAAGTCTTGATGAAAGCGCGTTCGCCGCGCCCTTCCTGGGAGGTAAAGCCACCGACATCACCACGCGTCAGCGTGATCGTGTTGCCGCCGATGCCGGGATAACCCAGGATGGTGATCGGGTCGCCCAGCGTGAGCGAATCGGAATTTCCAAGCGGGACGAAAGGTAGGTCGATTTGAGTGTAATCCACCGGACTGCCGTCCAGGTTCTTGTAAATGCGGATCACGGCGATATCCAGAGCCTCGTCGGCCTGGCGCACACGCGCGTAATAGGCTGGTTTGGGTGGAAGGTCTGGGTCTACGGTCAGGGCGACAATCAGTTCATCGACCGGGAAATAGCGGTCGGGTAAGACCACGTGGGCATTGGTGAGGATATAACCATCGGGGGTAATGATCGAGCCGGAGCCGGTCCAGCCGACTTGTAGTTCGCCGCTGTTATCCTCGAACATGGCCCAAATTTGCACTACGGCGCTAAAGGGGATGGGTTCGACTTCGCCGGAAACAGTGGGCAGGGCCACGACCGGGGTTTCTATTTGTACGGGGGGAGGTGGGGTTTCGGTCCCGATCCCTAACACTGCGCCAAGGCCCGCCAGCGATAAGATCCCGGCTGCGGGCAAAACGACAACGCAGATGAGCGTAAGCACCAGGATGCCGCCGGAAACGATTGCGCAGGTTGCCCAGGGATTACGCTTTTTCTTGGGCTTGACAGGTAATGGAGCAGGCGGCGGGGTTTGTGATGGGGGTGGGGTTTCGGATGCCATAACAGGAGGCATGGATGTAGCGGATTCTGCGTAAACTGGCGCCGGGGCTGTACCCATTTGTGCAACTGGAAAATCATCTGCGGCTGCGGTTGGTTTGGGATACTGCCCGGTTTCCACCAGCGAAGCCACGGTGGACGCCAGTTCCCCGGCGGAAGCGAAACGCTCGGCCGGGTCTTTGGCGAGGGCTTTTTCAACAATACGGGCTACTTCGCCGCCAACATCGGCTTTGACGTCCAGGATCGAGGGCACCGGTTCGGTGATGTGCATGACCGCCGCGCCCATCGGGGTGTCGGACTTGTAAGGCTGCTGGCC